>NZ_JAWJTG010000011.1:0-91597 GCF_032911605.1 Stenotrophomonas mexicanensis | reverse complement strand
GGCCGGCAACCTCAGGTCGCGTGAGTCCATGAGGTTGCCGGCCAGCGGCCGGCACTACCGGGTCACGTCAGCGCTTCTTCTTCGCCTTGCCCTGCTCGGCCGGGCCGATGGTCTGCTCCAGCCAGCGCTCGCTTTCGGCCAGCATGGTCATGATCGACTCGCGTGCACGGTAGGCATGCGATTCGTTCGGCAGCATCACCAGACGCGCGGTACCACCCAGGCCCTTCACTGCGGCGAACATGCGCTCGCTCTGCATCGGGAACGTGCCGGAGTTGTTGTCGTCCACGCCGTGGATGAAGAGGATCGGATCCTTGATCCTGTCGGCGTAGTTGAACGGCGCCATCTTCTGGTAGACGTCCTGCGCCTGCCAGTAGTTGCGCTCCTCGGCCTGGAAGCCGAACGGCGTGAGCGTGCGGTTGTAGGCACCGCTGCGGGCGATGCCGGCCTTGAACAGGCGCGTGTGCGCCAGCAGGTTGGCGGTCATGAACGCACCGTAGGAATGGCCACCAATGGCGATGTGATCGCGATCGGTCACGCCACGGCGCACCACTTCATCCACGGCTGCCTGGGCGTTGGCCACCAACTGTTCGATGTAGGTGTCGTTCGGCTCCTTGTCGCCCTCGCCGATGATCGGCATCGACGGGCTGGCCAGCACCACATACCCCTTGGCCAGGAACGCCTGCGGGCCCCAGTAGCTGACCGCATTGAAGCGGTACGGCGAATCGGTCACCTGGCTGGCCGCAGCCGCACTCTTGAACTCGCCCGGGTAGGCCCACATCAGCAGCGGCCGCGGGCCGTCGCGCTTCGGGTCGTAGCCCGGCGGCAGCAGCAGGGTCGCGGTCAGGTCGACGCCATCCTTGCGCTTGTAGCGGATCTGCTCCTTCTGCACGCCCTTCAACTGCGGCAGCGGATGCGCGAAGTGGGTCAGCGCACGCGGCGCAGCGCCAGCATCGGCCAGCGACTGCACGTAGAAGTTGGCCGGCTCATCCGGGCTCTCGCGGCTCAGCAGCAGCGAGCTGGCCTGGTTGTCCAGCAACGCCACCGGCAGCGCATAGCTCGGCGCCTGCGAGTGGAACAGGCGGGTGACCTTGCCCGTGGCAACGTCGAAGCGGTCCACGAACGGACGATCGCCTTCCGGCGATGCACCGGCACCGGCCAGATACAGGCTGCTGCCGTCGGCGCTGGTCTGCAGCAGCGAGCGGCCGCGGTCGTCGCTGGACAACAGCGGCCGGCCCGGATCGGAATAGCGGTCCTGTCCGTCGCGATCCCACAGCAGGCGCGGCTCGGCGCCGGCATTGTCCGGGGCGATCAGCCAAGTCCTGGTCTTGCGCGTCTTCCACCACGACTCGGTCAGCAGGGCCAGGTCGCCACGGCCCCAGTTGATGCCCACCAGACGGCTGCCGAGCTGGGCCAACGTGACCGGCGGCGTGTCGAACGGCGCAGCCTGCATCAGCACCGCATCGCGCACCTTGGCCTCCCTGTTCGGGTCGCCGCCGTCCTGGGCTTCGGCCCAGACCAGCGTGGCATCGGCATCACCACGCCAGCTGATATCGCGCACGCCGGTCACTTCAGCGTCGTTGCCGGTCGGCAGACCTTCCACCAGCGGACGCACGGCCACGGTGTGCACCAGCTTGCCGCTGGCACGGTCGATCACTTCAATGCGGCGCGGGAAACTGCTCACCGGCACCACGTAGGAATACGGCCGCTGCACCGGCTGGCGCAGCACGAAGCGGCCATCCGGCGACACCGAGAAGCCCATGAAGATGCCGGCCGCGCCGATCGCGCGGGTGTTGCCATCCAGGCTGACTTCCATCGGCTGGGTGGTGGCGTAGTAATCGAACTGGCGCGCGTCGGCCTCGTTCTTCAGCAGGTCCTGGTAGGTACGGATCGACACCACGCCGCCGCCCTGGCTGGTCTGCTGCACGGCCGGGCCGGTCGGAATGCCGTCGGCGGCCGGGGCCGCACCAAGGTTGGCCGGACGGGTGAACACCACCAGGCCGCGGCTGTCCGGCAGCCACTGGTAGCCACTGCCGATCACCGTGTTCAGGCCGGCGACCAGACGACGGGCGCTGCCGCCGGCCACATCCACCAGCCACAGTTCATTGGCGCCGCTGGCGGCGTCGACCTGGTTGAAGGCCAGCCACTTCTGGTCCGGCGACCACATCACGCTGGCGATCGACAGCTTGGCCGGCAGGCCGCTGATCTGCCGTTCCTTGCCGTCGGCCACGTTCATCAGCCACAGCTTCTCGCCGAAGCTGAAGCGGCTGTCGGAGAAGGTGCGCGGGTTGATGCGCAGGCCGGCCAGCTTCAGTTCCGGCTGCGCCACCACCTGGATCGACGGCAGCGACGGCATCTGCATCATCGCGGCCACGTCGCGGCGCGGTGACAGGTACAGCGAGGGCGCGCGCGGCGCGTCCACCACCGCCTGCAGCGCCGCCGACGGCAGTTCGTAGCCGTTGACGCCCTGGGCCTGTACCTGGGCGGGCTGCGGGGACGCGGCCCAGGCCAGCGGAGCCACCGCCAGCAGTCCCATCGACAGGACCAGACCGGTCCAGCGCCGTGTGCGGCGCGCGTGCATGCTCATCGTTCCACCTGTGTGATGCGTGAAAACACCGACCTTAACAGGCCGTGCACGCGATCCCACCTGCCGATGGTTGGGTCATCCGGATGTCACGCCGGGGCCGCGATATAATGGGGGTTCTCCCCTGCCGAGGGGCGCTGCGACCGGATCCCATGAGGCCCGGCCAGGCTCGGTAAGGTGGCTTTGTAACAACGGCGCCCGGCTAGATGCGAGCACCCGCTCGCCCACAACCGGAGCACACGAATGAACGCTGTTGCCAAGACCTTCTCCACCGAAGGTGATTACAAGATCCGCGACATCACGCTGGCCGACTGGGGCCGCAAGGAACTTGACATCGCCGAGCACGAAATGCCGGGCCTGATGTCGATCCGCCGCAAGTACCAGGCCGAGCTGCCGCTGAAGGGCGTGCGCGTGACCGGCTCGCTGCACATGACCATCCAGACCGCGGTGCTGATCGAGACCCTGAAGGACATCGGTGCCGACGTGCGCTGGGCCTCGTGCAACATCTTCTCGACCCAGGACCACGCCGCTGCCGCCATCGCCGCCACCGGCACCCCGGTGTTCGCCTGGAAGGGCGAGACCCTGGAAGAGTACTGGGACTGCACCCTGGACGCGCTGACCTTCACCCTGGCCGACGGCACCCTGACCGGCCCGGAACTGGTGGTCGACGACGGCGGTGACGTGACCCTGCTGATCCACAAGGGCTACGAGCTGGAAAACGGCAGCGACTGGGTCAACACCGCCTCTGCCTCGCACGAAGAACAGGTCATCAAGAACCTGCTCAAGCGCGTCGCCAAGGAGCGCCCGGGTTACTGGGGCCGCGTGGTCAAGGACTGGAAGGGCGTCTCCGAAGAGACCACCACCGGCGTGCACCGCCTGTACCAGCTGGCCCAGGCCGGCACCCTGCTGATCCCGGCGATCAACGTCAACGACTCGGTCACCAAGAGCAAGTTCGACAACCTGTACGGCTGCCGCGAGTCGCTGGCCGATGGCCTGAAGCGCGCGATGGACGTGATGCTGGCCGGCAAGGTAGCCGTGGTCTGCGGCTACGGCGACGTCGGCAAGGGCTGCGCGGCCTCGCTGCGTGCCTACGGCGCGCGCGTGATCGTCACCGAGATCGACCCGATCTGCGCCCTGCAGGCGGCGATGGAAGGCTATGAAGTCAACACCATCGAATCGACTCTGGGCCGTGCCGACCTGTACGTCACCACCACCGGCAACAAGGACATCATCCGCATCGAGCACCTGAGCGCGATGAAGGACCAGGCCATCGTCTGCAACATCGGCCACTTCGACAACGAGATCCAGGTCGATGCGCTGGTGTCGTTCGCCGGCATCAAGCACGTCAACATCAAGCCGCAGGTGGACAAGTACATCTTCCCGAACGGCAACGCGATCTTCCTGCTGGCCGAAGGCCGCCTGGTGAACCTGGGCTGCGCCACCGGCCACCCGAGCTTCGTCATGTCCAACAGCTTCGCCAACCAGACCCTGGCACAGATCGACCTGTGGGCGAACAAGGACAGCTACGAGAAGAAGGTCTACCTGCTACCGAAGAAGCTGGACGAAGAAGTGGCCCGCCTGCACCTGGAAAAGATCGGCGTGAAGCTGACCACCCTGAGCCAGGAACAGGCCGACTACATCGGCGTGCCGGTGGAAGGCCCGTTCAAGCCGGACCACTACCGCTACTGATGCCTGCGCGGTGGCGGCCAGCGGCCGCCACTACCGGTGCATGCAACACACGGAACGGGCGCCTTCGGGCGCCCGTTCTGCGTTCGCGTGTGGCCGTACACCACGTATCCACGCATGGCGTGGATCTACTGATCGTCCGGCCCCAGTAGATCCACGCCATGCGTGGATATCCCCCAGCCAACCCACAGTAGATCCACGCCATGCGTGGATGTTCCCCACCGGAGCGGGAACAATAGCCTCGGTCAAGGCAACACCCCTGCCCCGCGCTAGGATGCACCCATGACCCCGGCCATCAACCTGCTCAAGCGCGAGAAGATCGCCCACACCGTGCGCAGCTACGTGCACGACGCCCACGCCGAATCGTATGGGGGCGAAGCCGTCGACAAGCTCGGCCTCGACCCGGCCCAGGTGTTCAAGACCCTGCTGGCGAGCACCGAAACCCACGAGCTGCTGGTGGCGATCGTGCCGGTGGCCGGCCAGCTGGACCTGAAGGCCCTGGCCGAAGCGGCCGGCTGCAAGAAGTGCGAGATGGCCGCTGCTGACGCTGCACAGCGCGCGACCGGTTACCTGGTCGGTGGCATCAGCCCGCTCGGGCAGAAGAAGCGCCTGCGCACCTTCCTGGACGCCAGCGCGCAGGCATTGCCCAACCTGCATGTCAGCGCCGGGCGCCGCGGCCTCGAGGTGGAACTGGCGCCGACCGACCTGCTGCAGCTGACTGCTGGCCACTACGCTGCCATCGGCAAGTCACGCTGATGCGCTGGCCGTGGTCTGCAGCACCGATACCCCGGCTCGACGATGCACAGGCCGATGTGCTGCTGCAGGACCTGTTGTCGCGCGATGCAACGCGCATCACCGATGCCGCGCGTACGGTCGCTCGGCTGTTCAGCGCCTCATCGTTGGACGCGCTGGTCGCGCATGTGGATACGATCGAACGCAGCTGCCAGGACATCGCCCTTGGCGGCATGCTGATCAGCAACCAGGCGCACCTCAAGGCGGCCCTGCAACGGCTGCGCTACTGGCAGGCACGCGAAGGCTGCCTGTGCGCGCTCTACCCATCCTATGTGTTCTTCAGCCCCGAGCCTCTGCTGGAACAAGGTCACGTGCAGCTGCGTGCACGGGGCGAAGCGGAGGACGGCTGGGGCGAATGCTACCGGCTGACGTGCACCTGCTGCGCGCAGCAATGGAGCGCGACCGAGCGCGAATACCACTACACCTGGTGGGAGTGGAAGCCCGAGCCCGCCCTGCAGACGCCTTAGTTGAGCTTGAACGTGACCGTGCCGCGTATCAGGCTCATGCTTGGTGCCTTGCCTGCCGCTTCACGCTCGTAGCGCCAGTCACGCGCGTGCTTGAGCGCCGCCGCATCGAGCAGCGGGTAGCCGCTGGATCGGGACAGGATGATCGCCTGGGTCTTGCCCTGCGCATCCAGCAGCAGCATCAGCTCGACACCTCCCTGCTGGGCCTCGCGCATGGCGGCCGCAGGATACGTCGGGACCGACGAAAGTCGCCGCTGGTGCCAGCCTCCTTCCCGGGCAATCAAGGGCGTGCTGGAAGAGAGTGGGCAACGTGCAGGCATCTGCAGGTCGAAGCCTGCAGCCCCTTGCGAAGGCCGGGTGGTGGCTGGCGCACCACAGGCGATCGCCGACACGCTCTGCAGCAACGACTGCTGACGCGAAAGCGCTGCAGCGTCATCCGCTTCCACATGGAACGTGCAGCGCCCCGACGTTGCCTTCGCCTGCAGTGAACCCACGCCGGCATCGCGGATCGGCGTCACGTCGGACAAAGCACCACAGGCGGCGCCTGCATCGTACTTTGCTGCCGAGCTTTCACTTGCGGCCAGCAGACCTGCGGCGACCCATGCAAACGGCATCCAACTGCGAACATCCATCCCTGTGCTCCCTGCGTTGATTCACTGCTATGGTAGCGCCCCGCTGCAATCCTCCCTGTTCATATGCCGACTGTCCGGCCGCAGCGTGGGCTCACGGCCGCCAGTTCGCGTTGTTCTCCCAGAACGCGACGGAGCGCTGGTACGCCTCGCGATCCAGCGGCACACCGGAACCGCCCTCCTCCACGCCCAGTGCATTGCGCATCATGGTGATCGGCGCCATCGGTACTTCTTCGGGTTCGGCGGTGTAGATGCAGCCGACGATGCCCCAGTCCGCTTCGATCGGTGACCCCTCCTTCGCCAGCTGCCCGGCGCTGTACAGGATCACTACCAGATAGTTCGCGCGCGGCGACTCCACGCCCTCGAACCAGCGCACCAGCACCGGCAGTTCCTCGCGGTTGCGCGCCTCGTAGCCGCTGCGCAGCTGGTGGCGGTTGGCCTCGGTGACCGGCACCGTCAGGCAGCGCGTGCTGGTCCAGTTCTCGTAGACGAACAGTTTGCAGAACGGCGCGTAGCCGTCGAGCACCTTCAGCGGCGCGTGCGCATTGAGGTGTGCCTCGAACTGCTCGGCAGTACAGTCCTGGATGGTGTTGCCACGCGGCACGCGCGGGAACAGGCGGGGACGGGCGAAGTCGGTAAGGACGATGGACATGGCATGCACGAACGGGAACAGGCCCTCAGGGTAACGGTCGATGCGCTTGAAGTCTGCTTCACATTTGCCGGCCACAGTGCGCGCACATCTCCCGGAGAGTCCTGCATGAACCGCTTCCGCTCCCCCCTGCTGTCCGGCCTGCTGGCCGTCCTTCTCCTCCCTGCCATGGCCCCATCTTCCGCGTCTGCCGCACCATCGCGCGTGCTGCTCGTCGTCAGCAGCGAAGGCCGGGACCAAGGGAAGACCCGTCCGGGCTTCGAGATGGACGAATTTGCCCAGGCCTGGCTCATCCTCAAGCAGAACGGCTTCGACATCGACGTGGCAAGTCCGCGTGGCGGCGCCGTCGAGGCTGACAAGTACAACCCCTCCGAGGCCTTCAACGCAGCTGTCCTTGCCGATTCCCAGGCCATGGGCAAGCTTGCCGCGACCGTGCCCACTGCACAACTGCGTGCCAGCGACTACCAGGGCGTCCTGGTGATCGGCGGCAAGGGTGCCATGTTCGACCTTCCGGCCGACAAGGCCCTGCATGCCACGATTGCCGGAATCTGGCAGCAGGGAGGACTGGTCGCGGCGGTATGCCATGGTCCGGCCGCACTGGCGGGTGTTCGCCTTCCCGATGGCCGGGCCATGGTGGAAGGCCGCGCCATGACCGGATTCACGGAAGAGGAAGAAGCACTGTTCGGCAAACGTTGGGCGAAGGAATTCGCGTTCCAGCTTGAACCGCGCATGCGCGAGCTGGGCGCACGCTGGCAGGAGGCACCGCTGATGATGCCCAAGGTCGTAGTCGATGGACGCCTGCTGACCGGTCAGAACCCGTTCTCGACCGCCGCACTGGCTGACGCCTTCGTGCGCGCCAGCGGGCGTGTGCCACTGGCACGCCAGGCATGGCGCGATGAGCGCAGCATGGCGCTGGTGGAGCAGCACCTGCAGCAGCGTGATGGTCAGGCGGCGCAGATACTGGCGCAGCGCCCGTCCGACCATCACGTCGAGCTGATCGGCATGCTGGGTTTCTACCAGCTGAAAGCAGCAAAGGACGCCACTGCAACCGCCGACGCGCTGTCCATCATGCAGCTGGCCAGCCCGCATATGGACGAGCCGAGGCTGCAGGTCGCGATGGCAGAAGCGCACTGGCGCCTGGGCCGGACCGATCTGGCCCGTTCGCAGGTACTGGCTGTGCTGGAAAAGCAGCCCGGTCTGGACGAAGCTAACGCTCTCCTGGCCCGCATGCAGCCCTGACCATGGACGCCGAGCGCCTGCGCCTGCTGTTGATTGAAGACAACCTGCCGTTGGCCTCGGCCATCATCGACATGCTGCAGGCGCATGGCCATCTGGTCGATTTCGCCGCTGGCGGACACGTCGGGCTGCAGTTGGCGCTGGCGTCACCGCCGGATGTGCTGCTGCTCGATATCGGGTTGCCGGGCACCGATGGTACGACGGTCTGCCGTCGGTTGCGCGAGTGCAGTGATCGGCACGTCCCCATCCTGATGCTGACCGCACGCGATGCGATCGACGACAAGCTGCAGGGCTTCGCTGCGGGCGCGGATGACTATCTGGTCAAGCCCTTCGACGATGCCGAGCTGCTCGCCCGCTGTCTCGCCCTCGCCCGCCGCCATCGCGTGGGTCAACCGAACCTCCTGCAGATTGGGCCGCTGAGCATCGACCGCCGCAGCGGCCAGGCCTGGCGCGCGGGATTGCTGCTGGAGCTGGCACAGGTTCCGCAGCGCATCCTGCTTGTACTGGCCGAGGCCTGGCCGCGAACCGTCACCCGCAGCGAGCTCGTTCAACGCCTGTGGGGGGATGAAGCACCTCCTTCCGATCCGCTGCGCTCGCATCTGTACCTGTTGCGGCAGGTACTGGACAGGCCGTTCGAAGGCGAGATGCTGCGCACCGTCCACGGTGTCGGCTTCCGTCTGGAAGCTTCGCCATGAAACCGCGGCCCACCCAGCACCTGCGCCGTCGACTGCTGATCACATTCACAGCCTTCGCGCTGTTCACCGCCACGGTGTTCGGCACCTACTCGCTGGTGTTCATGTATGTGGTGGAAGACAGCATCTTCAACGCCCAACTGGACCGTGAAGCACGGGCTCAGCTCGCCCGGCACGCGCTCGAAGGGGACTGGCGTACACCTGCCGATGCCGCAATCCAGCTGCATCGTTCACCCTCTACCTTCCCCGACGATCTGCGCAGCGAGCTCGCAAAGGAACCGTGGCGCTCAGAGTTCGCGGGTGTCGATGGTCGGCACTACCATCTCAAGCGGATCGATCCCCCGGCCGGCGCCCGCCCTGCTTGGCTTGTGTCGGAGGTCAGTGCGCAACTGGTGGTCCGGCCGATCCGCGATCGGGTCGTAATGCTGCTTGCCGGCACAGCACTGCTGGTCCTGATCGCGGCGATCGTCCTCGGCATCTGGCTCGCCCATCGCAGCACACGCTCGCTCTACGCGCTGGTCGAGGAGGTTGAAGCGCTGCAGCCGGAACCAGGCCCCGGCGTGCGCCTGGCAGCACGTTTCGACGATGACGAGATTGGCGTGCTCGCGCGCGCCCTGGATGGATTGTCCGCACGCGTCGCTGCCTTCGTTGCCCGCGAACACGCGTTCACGCGCGATGCCAGCCACGAACTGCGCACACCCTTGAGCGTCATCTCCAGTGCGGCAGGCCAGTTGGCCAGCGAGTCGGGCCTGTCCGAGCGTGGCCGCCAGCATGTGCAGCATATCCGTCTTTCGGCACTGCAGCTGCAGCAGGCCATTGCGGCGCTGCTGGCGCTGGCTCGCGAGGAAACCGCCAGCCACGGCGCTCCGCCGGTCAAACTTGTGCCGCTGCTGGAACGGGTGATCATCGAGCAGTCTCCGTTGCTGGCTGCACGGCCGGTCGAGGTACAGCTGACCGTGCCCGACGGGGCCACGCTGCGCGCGCCCGAGGCGGCCCTGCGCGTAGTCCTGGCCAATCTGGTCGGCAATGCGTTCGCGCATACCGCGCAGGGCCAGGTCCTGATTGCATGGCAGGACGCTCAGCTGCTGGTGCACAACACGGCAGGTGCTTCGCCCTTCCTTGGCAACTGGCCCGAGCCGCGGCCATTCGACAAGCGTGATGGCAGCGAGGGCAACGGTCTGGGCCTGGATATCATGCGGCGACTGTGCAGCCACTACGGGCTCGAACTGGTCATCCAGCACGGCGGTGGCGGGGTGATGGCCCGCTTGAGGGGGCAGCCAGCCGAGGCATGAAGCGCCTCCGGCGGTCCAGCCCCGTCAGTGCCGAGCGGTAGCGGCAGCTACAACGCCATCCGTTCACGCAGTTCACGCGCCTGCCGGCGCGACACCTCCACCTCGCTGCCGTCATCCAGCGCCAGGTCATAACCATCAGCGATGCTGGGCGTCACGCCTCGGATGCGGCGCATGTTGACCAGCGCGTTGCGGTTGGCACGGAAGAAAAGATCCGGCGGCAGGCGTGCTTCCAGCGCAGTCAGGCTGCGGGTCAGCAGGGCATTCTGGTCGCGGAACCACAGCCGCGTGTAGTTGCCATCCACCACCAGCCGGCGGATCTCCGAGACCGCGACGAACCAGCAGCGTTCGCCCTCGCGCACGAACACCTGGTCCTGCGCAGCCAGCGTGCTGCGCTGCTCCGGCGTTTCGCCCGCCACCACCTCGCGCTGGCGCGCCCGCTGCAACGCTTCCAGCAAGCGCGGTGCCTCGACCGGCTTCACCAGATAGTCCAGCGCGTTGGCCTGGAACGCGCGCACCGCGTAGGTGTCGTAGGCAGTAACGAAGATCACCGCCGGCACCGTCTCCAGCCCATCCAGAACATCGAAGCCACTGCCGGAGGGCATCTGCACATCCAGCAGCACCAGGTCCGGCGCCAGTGTGGCGATCGCCTCGCGCGCGGCCGGCACATCGTCGGCCTCGCCCACGCACTGCACCCACGGCAGCACCGACAACAGCGTGCGCAGCTCCTGCCGCGCCAGCCGCGCATCATCAACGATCAACACACGCAGCACGCCACTCATTGCGGAATCTCCAGCAGGGCCTGCATGCGGTCGCCGACCGGCTGCAGGGTGAAACGACCTTGCGTACCGAGCTGCGCACGCAGGTAGGCCAGGCCGACGCCATGCCCAGGGGTGGGCTCGTTGGCGCTGCCCAGCGGATTGTCCACCTGCAGGCGCAGCACGTCATTGTCCAGCGTGGCACGGATCTGCACCTCGCCGCCGCCGGGGCGGCTGGCGATGCCGTGCTTGATCGCGTTCTCCACCAGCAGCTGCAACGCCATCGCAGGCAGCTGCGCCTGCATGGCATCGGCATCGATCTGCTGCCGCACCTGCAGGCGCTGCTCGAAGTGGATGGCCTCGATGGCCAGATAGTCGTCGACCACCGCCAGTTCCTCGGCCAGCGTGACCTGCTCGCTGCGGTTGTGCGCCAGCGCCTGGCGCAGTGTGCGCGACAGGCGGGTGACCATGTCGCGCGCACGCTCAGGATCTTCCAGGATCAGCGCACGCAGGTTGTTCAGCGCATTGAACATGAAGTGCGGGTTGAGCCGCGCACGCAGCGCATCGCGTTCCAGCGCACTGCGCTCGGCTTCGGCGCGCAGGCGGGCCAGTTCCGCCCCGCGTATCCGGCGCAGGCTGTGCAGGCTTGCCCAAAGCGCTGCCCACAGGGCCAGCATCACCGCAGTGGTGTACCAGTAGAGCAGCAGCGCCTTGGGACTGAAGTCGGCCGTCTGCCGCCCCAGGCTCACCCAGTTCCAGGCCAGCGCCGAGTGCAGCGCGATGTTCACCAGCAGCTGCGCCACTGCCGCGCCCAATGCCACCGACAGCGCCAGCCGCAGCAACAGCCCGGCCGTTCCGCGCGCCCACCAGTCTGCGCGCAGCGCCAGCGCGCGGATGGCACCGCTGCATCCGAACAGGGCCAACGCCAGGCCCAGCGTGATCAACACGCCTGCGCTTCCGGCATCGCTGAAATAGGCTTGGCGCAGGCCGATTCCGGCAACGCCATAGAGCGCCCATACCAGCGCATTGAGCAGCCAGAAGCGTACCGTCGAGGAGGAATCCGGCATGTCCATTCCGAGGCGTGTTGAAACTCAGTGGTGGCGGTCGAGGAAGGCCTGCACCTGTTCCTGCAACCAGCGCGGATCATCCCACATCAGGAAGTGGAAACCCTGCGCGCTCATCGCGATCTGTACGCCCTGCAGTTTCGCGTACTGCGACTGGAACATCGCCCGGGTGCCGTCCTCGGTGCCACCCATCGGCTGGTAGCCGGCCCAGCTGCCCAGCACCAGCGTCGGTGCGGTGATCGAGGCAATGCTGTCACGCAGGTCAGTGGACATCACCGCATGCATGGCATCGGCCGTGGTCTGGCGGTCGCTGTCTTCGCCCCAGCGGCCCAGTTCGGCCTGGCGCTGCGGATCGCGGGTCATCCCCGGCAGGCCCGCCTTCAACTGCGCCTGCCATTGCGCGGCGTCGGCGGCCAGCATGCCCTTGCGCAGCTGGTCGGCCATCGGCCGCACGCTGTCAGCGGTGGCCTTCGGGTCACGCGCGGCCGGCAGGAATGGCAGGGCGTCAACCACCACCAACGCGCTGACCGCCTTCGGCTCGGCCTGCGCCATCTGCAGGCCCAGCAGGCCACCGAGGCTGTGGCCAACCACCACCACCGGCCCCAGATGCTGGTCATGCAGGTAGGCCAGCAGCTGCCCGCGCATCGCCGGCAGGAACTCGACCGGGCGCGGATCGGCCGCGAGCGCACCGGCAAAGCCGGGCAGCTGCACCAGATGGCACTGCACATCCTTCAGGGCCAGGCAGGTCTCGCGCCACACCTCGGCGCTGCTGTTGAGGCCGGGAATCATCAGCAGCGGGCGGCCCTTGCCGACCACCTCGACCTGCACCTTGCCCGCCGCCGGGGCGCTGGCGGCGTGCGCCGAGCCGGAGCCGAGCACGGCCATCGCCATGCCGATCATCGCCAGCCGGGCCAGGGCCTTCATTGCATACCAGAGTGCCAGGAAGATCTTCATCGTCTGCTCCTTCGTCAGGTGGGTGGTGCCGGAATGGGCTCAGCGTGCCGCCGGCCACGGCACCCGGGGGGCGATTTCGGAGCAGCGGCCGATCGCCGGGGCGAACGGTCGCAGGCGGCAGACGATGTACGCCCGCAGAAATTGACAACATCCATCTTGATGAAGCGATATACTGATCCGCACCCGCCGCTGCCGCCCGTGCCATGACCGCCATCAGCTTCGAGTTCTATCCGCCCAAGACCGACGAACAGCGCAGCCAGCTGGACCGCGCCGCAGCCAGACTGAAGGACTACGGTCCCGAGTACGTGTCGTGTACCTTCGGCGCCGGTGGCTCGACCCTGAGCTATACCTCCGAGACCGTGCGCCACCTCAACCAGCACCATGGCTTCGATGCCGCACCGCATCTGTCCTGCGTCGGCGGCGCCCGTCAGGAAATCCGCGAGCTGCTCAAGCTGTATCGCGCCATCGGCTGCCGCCGCCTGGTCGCGCTGCGCGGCGATCTGCCGTCGGGCATGGGTTTCCCCGGTGACATGCGCTATGCCGCCGAACTGATCGACTTCATCCGCGCCGAGCACGGCGATGCGTTCCATATCGAAGTGGGCGCGTACCCGGAAACGCACCCGCAGGCTTCCGACGCACTGGCCGACCTGAAGCATTTCAAGGCCAAGATCGACGCCGGTGCCGATGCGGCGATCACCCAGTACTTCTTCAACCCTGATGCCTACTTCCATTTCGTCGACGAAGTGCGGCGGCTGGGCGTGCAGGTACCGATCACGCCCGGCATCATGCCGATCGCCAACTTCAGCCAGCTGCGCCGCTTCTCCGAACAGTGCGGTGCGGAGATCCCGCGCTGGATCAGCCGCAAGATGCAGGCTTATGGCGATGATGCAGAGTCGGTGCGTGCATTCGGCACTGAAGTGGTGGCCAAGCTGTGCCAGCGCCTGATCGAAGGCGGCGCACCCGGCCTGCACTTCTACACCTTGAACCTGGCCAAGCCGACCACTTCGGTGCTGAAGCTGCTGCAGGGCTGAAAGCACGGCGCGCAAGCGTGATCGGCGCTACCCTGCGAGGATGATCCGGCTTTCCTTCCTGCTGTTGCTGCTGCTGCCGTGCGTTCTGTCGAGCGCCGCCCACGCACAGTCCACGCGCCTGAACCGCTGCACCGATGCCCAGGGCCAAAGCGTCTACACCGACCGGCCCTGCGACAGCCTGGGCGCGCGGTCGCGGTTGCCACCGCCTGCGCCCGCCGGCAACACCCTGCAGCGCGACACCCTGGGGGCACGCTGCCCGCGGCGGCTGAGTGAACTGGTGGACGCGCTGCGCGTCGGCATCGTCAGCAACGATGTGAATCGGCTGTCCTCACTGTATCTGTGGGGCGCGGTTTCCGATGCGGGCGCGCAGCGCATCCTCGGCCAGCTGGAATCGTTGGCGCGGCGGCCCCTGGTGGACGTGGTGCCGGTGTATCCGTCACAGGCGCTGCCGCAATCGCAGGATGAGGATCAGAGCCCTGCCGCGCTGGGATCCGACCCTGTGGCCTCTGTGGCGCGGCATCCCATCGGCCTGCGCCTGGAGCAGACCCTGCCCGGCAGCGCGTCGCGCACTTCGACGGTGCTGGGGTTGCGACGGCAATACGGGTGTTTCTGGATCACGCTGTGATCGCGAGCATCCATCCACGCATGGCGTGGATCTACTGCCTCCATCCCACACGGTAGCGCCGGGCCATGCCCGGCGAGCGAAGCAGCTTTACTCCGGCCACAGCGCGCGGATGGCGGCGATGCCCTGCCCACCATGGCGACGCGCTTCGGCGATGTGACCGCGGCCCATGCCGCCCAGGGCGTAGATTGGCAGTGACACCTGCGCGCGCAGCTCGGCGAACGCGTTCCAGCCCAGCGGCACGGCATCGGGATGGCTGGCCGTGGCCTGCACCGGGCCCAGCACGGCGAAGTCGCAGCCCAACCGCTGTGCGGCCTGCAGCTGCTGCAGGTCATGGCAGGACGCGGCCACCAGCTGGCCTTCGGGCAGCGGACGCTGCGACAGCTCCAGCAGCTGCTCGCTGCCCAGGTGCACCCCAACGCCCAGTACGCGTGCGCGTTCGATATCGCGGTTGAGCAGCCACTGCACCCCGCTGCGACGATGCGCGCGCACAGCCTGTTCGACCATCGCCTGGCGCTGCGGATGCGCCGTCGGCAACCGCAGCTGGATGCGCTGCTGGCCCGCGGCCACCGCGCGCTGCAGCTGTTCATGCCAATGCTGCATGCCGCCCTCATCATCGGCCGGCGCCGGGGTGATCAGGTAGCTGTCGGGTTGGCGCAGCGCGGCCACCACCGGCAGATCGGCCGGTGGCATCGAATAGCGACCCAGTTTATCCGGCGCCACCCAGGTAATGGCCTGGCCCTCGCGGCCACGTGGCGTCCCCTTCCAGCTGCGCACGTGGCGCACTTCCAGGGTCAGGTGCTTGTCCGGGTAGCGCTGCGGCACATCCATCAGCCATTCGCCGACATCGGCTTCGATGCCCAGTTCCTCGCGCAGCTCGCGAACCAACGCCTGCTCGGAGGTCTCGCCGGATTCGCGCTTGCCGCCGGGGAACTCCCACAGGCCGGCCATGTCGCGGTTCTCGGTACGACGGTTGAGCAGCACGCGGCCACGGGCGTCGGTGATGACGGCGGCCACGACGTGGATCGATCGGGTGGGGGGAGCCATGGGGGAAGCATGCCCAGAACAGGGCGGCCCGCGCAATCTCGGATCGGGCCGGATCAGCCCCGCGAAACAGCCGCCATGAAAAAAGAGCCCCGCTTTCGCGGGGCTCTTCGGGGTCAGCTCAGCTGGCCGTGGCAGTGCTTGTACTTCTTGCCACTGCCGCACGGGCATGGATCGTTGCGGCCGATCTTCGGCTCATCGCGCTGCGCCTGTGCAATGCCCTGCTGGGCAGCTTGCACCTGCGCGGCTTCCTCGTCGGCGCTGTAGCCGCCCACGTCCTGGTGCTGGAACTGCGACTGGCTCAGGCGCGCTTCGGCCTGCTGGCGTTCGGCTGCTTCCAGCGCCTGCACTTCCTCGTCGCTGCGGATGCGCACGCGCGACAGCAGGGTCACCACTTCGCGCTTGACGTTCTCGAGCATGTCCGAGAACAGCTCGAAGGCTTCCTTCTTGTACTCCTGCTTCGGCTGCTTCTGCGCGTAACCACGCAGGTAGATGCCCTGGCGCAGGTAGTCCATGCGCGCCAGGTGCTCCTTCCAGCTCTGGTCCAGCACGGTCAGCATCACGTGCTTCTCCAGCGCGCGCATGGTTTCCTCACCGACACCGGCTTCCTTCTCGGCAAAGTGCTGGTTGACGCGCTCCTGCACCTTGGCAGCGATGGCTTCGGCGTCCAGCTCTTCGTGCGACTTGACCAGGTCGGTCAGCGACATCTGCAGGCCGAAGTCCGACTCCAGGGTCGCTTCCAGGCCACGCAGGTCCCACTGCTCGTCGATCGAGTTCGGCGGCACGAAGCGGGCCACCACGTCGAAGATCACGTCGTCGCGGATGCCGTCGACGTTGTCCTTCACCGACTCGGCGTCCAGCAGTTCATCGCGCTGTGCGTAGATCACCTTGCGCTGGTCGTTGTTGACGTCGTCGAAGTCCAGCAGGTTCTTGCGGATGTCGAAGTTGTGGGCCTCGACCTTACGCTGCGCCTTCTCGATCTGGCGGCTGACCAGGCGGTCTTCGATGACGTCGTCTTCCTTCATGCCCATCATGCGCATGGCCTTCTGCACCCAGTCGGAGGCGAAGATGCGCATCAGGTTGTCTTCCAGCGACAGGTAGAAGCGGGACGAACCCGGGTCACCCTGACGGCCCGAACGGCCGCGCAGCTGGTTGTCGATACGGCGCGATTCATGGCGCTCGGTACCGACGATGTGCAGGCCGCCGGCAGCCTTGACGGCCTCGTGGCGCTTCTGCCAATCGGCCTTGACCGCGGCCTTCTGTTCGTCAGTCGCGCCTTCGCCCAGCTCGTGGATTTCCGCTTCCAGCGAACCGCCCAGCACGATGTCGGTACCACGACCGGCCATATTGGTGGCGATGGTGACCGCGGCCGGACGACCGGCATTGGCGACGATGGTCGCTTCGCGGTCATGCTGCTTGGCGTTGAGCACTTCGTGCTTCACGCCCGCCTTTCGCAGGTGCTCGGACAGCATTTCCGAGGTTTCGATCGAGGTGGTACCCACCAGCACCGGCTGGCCACGCTTGGCGCACTCTTCGATGTCGGCCAGCACCGCATTGAACTTGCCCTTGCGGTTCAGGAACACCTGGTCCGGGCTGTCCTTGCGGATGGTCGGGCGGTTGGTCGGGATCACCACCACTTCCAGGCCGTAGATGCTCTGGAACTCGAAGGCTTCGGTATCGGCCGTACCGGTCATGCCGGACAGCTTCTTGTACATGCGGAACAGGTTCTGGAAGGTGATGCTCGCCAGCGTCTGGTTCTCGCGCTGGACCGGCACGCCTTCCTTCGCTTCCACCGCCTGGTGCAGGCCATCGGACCAACGGCGGCCGGACAGGGTGCGGCCGGTGAACTCATCGACGATGACCACTTCGCCATCGCGCACGATGTAGTCCACGTCACGCTGGTAGATCGCGTGCGCGCGCAGCGCGGCGTTGAGGTGGTGGACCACGGTCAGGTTCTGCGGCGCGTACAGGCCTTCGGTCTCGCCGTCGAGGATGCCGGCCTCGACCAGCAGCTGCTCGGCGTGCTCCATGCCCGCTTCGGACAGGTGCACCTGCTTGCCCTTCTCATCGACCCAGAAGTCGCCTTCGCCGTCTTCCGCTTCCTGCTTGACCAGGTTCGGCACGACGCGGTTGACGCGGATGTACAGCTCCGGGGAATCGTCGGCCGGGCCGGAGATGATCAGCGGGGTACGCGCTTCGTCGATCAGGATGGAGTCGACTTCGTCGACGATGGCGTAGTGCAGGCCGCGCTGGTAGCGGTCGGCCTTGGACAGCGCCATGTTGTCGCGCAGGTAGTCGAAGCCGAATTCGTTGTTGGTGCCGTAGGTGATGTCCGAGGCGTAGGCTTCGCGCTTGTCGCTGTGCGGCATGCCCGGGTACACCACGCCCACGCTCAGGCCCAGCCAGTTGTACAGCTTGCCCATCTGCGCGGCGTCGCGGCGGGCCAGGTAGTCGTTCACGGTGACCACGTGCACGCCCTTGCCTTCCAGCGCGTTGAGGTACACCGGCAGGGTCGCCACCAGGGTCTTGCCTTCACCGGTGCGCATTTCTGCGATCTTGCCCAGGTGAAGCACCATGCCGCCGATCAGCTGCACGTCGTAGTGGCGCATGCCCAGCACGCGGCGACCGGCTTCGCGGCAGACCGCGAACGCTTCCGGCAGCACCTTGTCCAGGGCTTCACCGTCGGCGATGCGCTGCTTGAACTCCGGCGTCTTGGCCTGAAGCTGCTCGTCGGAAAGCTTCTCGATCTCCGGCTCCAGCGCATTGATCTTGGCGACGATGCGGTTGAGCTGGCGCAGCTGTCGTTCGTTACGACTGCCAAATACGCGGGTAAGCAGGCTGTTGATCATTGAAGGAACCGGGTTGGATGGACACGACGCCCGGCCTCCCCCTTGGGATCCGTCCGCCGCAAACGAAACAGGGCGCCTGGCGCCCTGTCGATGGCAACACCCATTGTAGCTTGGGACGGCCGCAAGGGGTTTCAACCCTTTGGCGGCAATGGCATCCGAACACTCCCGGTAGTGCCGGCCGCTGGCCGGGTACGCGTCAGCGCATGCGCGCTGGCGCTCCCACGCTTCGCTGCGCGAACCGTGGGCCCCACTTACCTCGCCTCCACACCCCCGCGCCTACGGCGCTGCCCCCGTACTCCGGGGGCGGTAGTGCCGACGGCAGCCGGCACCCCAATGGGGCTTCAGCCGCGGCTGACGCGGCCGACCGGCGTGTTGCCGCCGTCGCCGAGGAACTTGCGCGGGTTGACCACGTTGCCGTTCTCCCACACCTCGAAGTGCACGTGGGCGCCGGTCGAACGACCGGTGGAACCGGCCTTGGCCACTTCCTGCCCGGCACGCACCAGGTCGCCGACCTTCACCACCAGGCGCGAATTGTGCGCGTAGCGGGTGACGTAGCCGTTACCGTGGTCGACGTCGACCACGTTGCCGTAGCCGCCCTTCACGCCGGAGAAGCTGACCACGCCTTCGGCCACGGCCATCACCGGATCACCGACCTTGGCGTGGAAGTCCATGCCCTTGTGGGTGGCGGCACCGCGGCCGAACGGGTCGGCACGGGTGCCGAAACCGGAGGTCACGTAGCTGTTGCGGATCGGCATGCGCGAGGGCACGGCGTTCTGCTGCAGCTGGTGGTCGAACATCAGCGATTCCATCACCGACAACTGGCGGCCTGAAGCAGCGAAGCGCTGCTCCAGCACCTGTAAGTCGGCGTTGACGTCCTTGACCGGGATGTCGCTGGTCGGGCCGCCGGCGTCGCCGTCACCGAGACCGGGGGTCTCGTTGAAGTCGAACTCGCCGTCTTCCAGCTTGCCCATCTGGGTCAGCCGTTCGCCGAGGGCGTTGAGGCGGGTGGCCTGGGCCTGCAGCTCGCCGAGGCGGGCCGCCAGCGCGTTGACCTGGGTCTGCGCATCGCGCTTGACCTTGGCCAGCTCTGCATCCTGGCGCTCGACCTTGGCCTGCAGGCGGGAATCATTCAGCGCGCTGGCGCCAATGCCGCCGGCAAGGCCGATAATGCAGCCTACCCCGAGCACGCTGCCCAGCAGGGCGCGGGGGCGGTCCTCGAAATAGAACCGCAAACGCGCGATCGGCGACGCTTTGGCCTGTCCTTCACGCGTTTTGATTACGATCTTTTTGAATGCCATCAGTGAGTTTTCATGTCTGAGCCGAAATCCAGCGTTCGCCCCGCGTCAGTGCCGAAGCCGGCGCTGGATGCGGTGATGGCGGACAAAAGCGGGAACCCGCTGCGGCGTGCCTTGTGGCTCGACGCGCTGGACCGTCAGTTGCGCCCCCAGTTGCCGCCACCTCTGCGCAGCCGTTGCCGGCTGGCCAATGTGGACGGGGAACACCTCGTTTTTCTCGTCGAGTCCCCGGTCTGGCATGCCAAGTTGCGGCTTGCCGAAGCCCAGTTGCTCGACGCGGCCCGTTCCATCGGGCTGAAGGCCACCAGGGTGACCATCAAGACTGCGTCTCCCACTCCCACGCGCTCCCCAGCGCTCGACAACCGGAATGGACCCCACGCAGTTTCAGCCGCCACGCACAAAGGGCTACGCGACGCCTTGGCTTGCCTGCAGGACGTTCCTTCGAAGCCGAAGAAGCGGTCCTGACGACAACGGAGCATCCGGCTCCGCTCCCCGTCGCGCGTGTCACCACGGCGTGAAACATTTCGGGGGCCGGGTCGCATCCTAGCTGCCATCCGGGGGTCTGTCGTTAGATTGTTGTTAAAAAGGCGTTAAATTCAGGCTTCCGATCCAACAGGTTCACAAAACCGTGACCTCGAACCGGCCTTGACGCGCGTCAAGCATGCTGAATGCGTCGGACACGCCTGAAACGACAAGGCCGCCCTGGGAGGCGGCGCTTTTGTCTTTCAATTCAACGATCTACAGGAATCAGGCGTAGGCCGGAGTGGCATATTCCACCGGGTCCGGGGTGGCCGGCGAGTCGAAGCTGACCCATTCCCAGGCGGTGGCGTCGGCCATCAGCGCCCGCACCAGCTTGTTGTTGAGGGCGTGACCGGACTTGAAGCCTTCGTAGGCACCCAGCACCTGGCCACCGGCCAGAT
The DNA here is from genome assembly GCF_032911605.1 of Stenotrophomonas mexicanensis. NCBI lineage: Bacteria > Pseudomonadati > Pseudomonadota > Gammaproteobacteria > Lysobacterales > Lysobacteraceae > Stenotrophomonas > Stenotrophomonas mexicanensis. Next base: position 71,042 of record NZ_JAWJTG010000011.1, on the reverse strand, counting down.
AGAGGTCGCCGATCGCGTCGAGGATCTTGTGGCGCACGAACTCGTCGGCGTAGCGCAGGCCGTCTTCGTTGAGCACGCGGAACTCGTCCAGCACGATGGCGTTGTCCATCGAACCGCCCAGGCCCAGGTTGCGCTCGCGCATGTATTCCAGGTCGCGCATGAAACCGAAGGTGCGCGCGCGGGAGATTTCCTTGGTGTAGGCCAGCGTCGAGAACTCGATTTCCTGGCGCGACTGCTTGGCCGGGATCATCGGGTGATCGAACTGGATGGTGAAGCCCAGCTTGTAGCCCTCGTACGGGCTGAAGCGGGCCACCTTGTCGCCCTCGGTCACTTCCACGGTCTTCAGCACGCGGATGAAGCGCTTGGGCGCATCCTGTTCCACGATGCCTGCCGACTGCAGCAGGAACACGAACGGGCCGGCCGAACCGTCCATGATCGGCAGCTCGGCCGAGGACAGTTCGACGATGATGTTGTCCACACCCAGACCGGCCAGCGCCGACATCAGGTGTTCGACGGTCTGGATCTTGGCGTCGTTGCAGGTCAGGCCGGTGCACAGGGTCACTTCGGTGACCAGTTCGGCCTTGGCCGGCACTTCCACCACCGGGTCCAGATCCACGCGACGGAACACGATCCCATGGTTGACCGGTGCCGGGCGCAGGGTCATGTAGACCTTGTCACCGCTGTGCAGGCCAACGCCGGTGGCGCGGATCGTGTTCTTGAGGGTGCGTTGCTGGATCATGGGGGATGGGCCGGAAGTGACACATTAGATTAACACGCGCCCTCCCCTACCCTGGCTGAAACGCCAGTGAAGGCTGCCGGCAGGACGCACCGGCACGCCGCGGGGACGCGCGTGAAGCAGGGCAGCCGGACCCATCCTGGCCCGGCGCCCGCGTTTTCAGGACATGGTGGCGCAACCCGGGGAGGACAAGCCCCGGGCGCCCCGCTTAGTCCGCCTGGCGGCGCAGGAACGCCGGGATGTCCAGGTAATCGTTCGGCAGTTCCGCCGCCGCCGGGGCCGAAGCGGCCGGGGCCGAGGGAGCGGAGGCTGCCGCGGTATCGCTGCTGGCGCGACGCAGGCCCAGACCCATGCCGCCCACGGCCTTGGACACGGCGTCGCCGCCGTTGTCGAAGTCACCGAATTCCGGCTGGCCGGTGGTGGCATTGCGGACCAGCTTGATCGGCGCACGCTCGCCCGGACGCTGGGTCTTGCTGGCCGACACGCGGTTCAGGCCGGTAGCGACCACGGTCACGCGCACTTCGTCCTGCATGTCCGGATCCAGCACGGTACCGACCACCACGGTGGCGTCCTCGGAAGCGAAGCCATCGATGGTGCGGCCGATTTCGTCGAACTCGGCCATGGTGAAGTCGGCGCCGGCGGTGATGTTGACCAGGATGCCGTTGGCACCGGCCAGGTTCACATCGTCCAGCAGCGGGTTCTGGATCGCGGCTTCGGCGGCGGCCTGGGCGCGGTCATCGCCACGGGCGGTGCCGGTACCCATCATCGCCAGGCCCATTTCGGACATGACGGTGCGCACGTCGGCGAAGTCGACGTTGATCAGGCCCGGACGCACGATCAGGTCGGCGATGCCCTGCACGGCGCCCTGCAGCACGTCGTTGGCGGCACGGAAGGCCTGGATCATGGTCGCGTTGCGACCCAGCACGGTGATCAGCTTCTCGTTCGGGATGGTGATCAGCGAGTCGCAGTGCTGGCTCAGTTCCTCGATGCCCTTCAGCGCCACCTGCATGCGGCGACGGCCTTCGAACGGGAACGGTTTGGTGACCACGGCCACGGTCAGGATGCCCATTTCCTTGGCCAGCTGTGCCACCACCGGCGCAGCGCCGGTGCCGGTGCCACCGCCCATGCCAGCAGTGATGAACACCATGTCCGCACCCTGCAGGGCGTCCATGATGCGCTCACGGTCTTCCAGCGCGGCCTGGCGGCCGACTTCCGGGTTCGCGCCTGCGCCCAGGCCCTTGGTCACGTTGGTACCCAGCTGCAGCTGCAGCTTGGCACCGCAATTCTTGATGGCCTGCGAGTCGGTGTTGGCGGTGATGAATTCCACGCCGTCCACCGCCGAGTTGACCATGTGCGCCACGGCATTGCCGCCGCCGCCGCCCACGCCAACCACCTTGATCACCGCATTGGGTGCCATCTTTTCGATCAGTTCAAAATGCGCCATGTCCGTGTCCTCGTTGTATCCGCTTTGGCTGGCATGGGCATTCGGGCGTCCTGCCGTCCTGCTGCATGCCGACGTTGCGGCTGTGTGGGTTGTGTGTTGCCGGTGTTGCGTTGTGCTACGGGTACTGCGGGTGCTGCGCCCGGGCGATGCCCGGTGTTACGGGTTCCGCGTCAGAACTCGCCGCGGAACCAGGTCTTGAGTTTCTTGAACATGCTTCCAGCGCGCCCGGTCGGCAGCGACGGCCGCCGCGGGTGCTCGATCTGGCTGCCCATCAGCAGCAGGCCCACGCCGGTGGCATGCACCGGGTTGCCCACCACTTCGCCCAGGCCGGTGACGTGCTGCGGAATGCCCACGCGAACCGGCATCTGCAGCATTTCCTCGGCCAGTTCGACCACGCCTTCCATCTTCGAAGCGCCACCGGTCAGCACCATGCCGGCGCGTACCAGTTCCTCGAAGCCGGAGCGGCGCAGTTCGGCCTGCACCATCTCGAAGATTTCCTCGTAGCGGCCCTGCACGGCCTGCGCCAGCGAATGGCGCGGCATGCGGCGCGGCGGGCGGTCGCCCACCGACGGCACCTGGATGCTTTCCTCGGCGGTGGCCAGCTGGGCCAGGGCGCAGGCATAGCGCACCTTGATCTGCTCGGCTTCCGGGGTCGGCGTGCGCAGCATGTGCGCGATGTCATTGGTGACGTGGTCGCCGGCGATCGGCAGCGAAGCCGTGTGGCAGATCGCGCCCTGCACGAACACCGCGATATCGGTGGTGCCGGCGCCCATGTCGACCAGCACCACGCCCAGCTCGCGCTCGTCGGCGGTCAGCACCGCCACGCTGGAGGCCAGCGAGGACAGCACCAGGTCGTCCACCTGCAGGCCGCAGCGCTGGACGCACTTGCTGATGTTGGCCGCAGCCGACTGCGCGCACACCACCAGGTGGGCATGCACTTCCAGGCGCACGCCGGTCATGCCGACCGGGTTGCGGATGCCTTCCTGCGAATCGTCCAGGACGTACTCGCGCGGGATCGCGTGCAGGATCTTCTGGTCGGCCGGAATCGCCACGGCCTTGGCCGCATCGAGCACGCGATCCAGGTCGCCCCAGGTCACTTCGCCGTCGCGGATCGGCACGATGCCCGGCGAGTTCTTGCACTGCACGTGGTTGCCGGAAATCGAGGCATACACCGAGCGGATCTCGCAGCCGGCCATCAGCTCGGCTTCTTCCACCGCGCGCTGGATCGACTGCACGGTCGATTCGATGTCCACCACCACGCCACGCTTGAGCCCGCGCGACTCGTGCGAGCCGATGCCGATCACTTCGATCGGGTTGCCCGGCGAGTACTCGCCCACCAGCGCCACCACCTTGGAGGTGCCGATGTCCAGGCCAACGATCAGCGATTTGTCACCCTTGCGATTCATGTCCTTTCCTGCGTCCTGCTGGCTGGGGTCGCCGACGTTTTCGCCGGCGTGGCCGGGGTACCCCAGCTCAGCGTGAAACCATTGGTGTAACGGAGGTCGGCGCGCTCGATCGGCGCGTCCTGACGGTTGAGCTGCGGCAGCACCTTGACGAAGCGCTGCATGCGCGAGCGCGCGTCGTCGCGGCCGACCACCACTTCGGTACCGTTGCTCAGCACCAGCGACCAGCTACCGCGCGCATCCATCGTCACCCGGCGCACGTCGACGCCAGCCGGTGCGAACAATGCACGCGAGTCGCTGTACAGCTTCATCACTTCTTCGGTCTGGCTGTCCGGGCCGTCCAGTTCGGGCAGCGCCAGATCGGCCAGCTTCTTCGGCGTAGGGAACAACTTGCCCTGCTCGGAAACCAGGCGGTCGTTGCCCCAGCGCGCGAACGGCTTGTGCTCGACCAGGGTCACTTCCAGCACGTCCGGCCACTGCTTGCGCACCTGCGCGCTTTCCACCCACGGCAGCTGTTCCAAGGCGTCCTGCGCGTCCTGCAGCTTGACCGCGAAGAAACCCGCGTGCGCGTACGGCAGCAGCACCTGCTGCAACTGCTCGGCCGGCACCCGCTTGAACTCACCATGCACGCGCAGCTTCGCCAGCGGCCAGCGCTCGGCGCCGACCCAGCCATTGACCACGGCCACCACCGGCAGTGCAACCACCGACAGCGCCAACAGCCAGACGAAGATGCGCAGCACCGCGTTCATGCGTGCGAGGCCTCCAGGGTCTGTTCCAGCACGCGCCACACCAGCTCTTCGAAGCTGATGCCGGCCTGGCCTGCGGCCTTGGGCACCAGCGAATGGCTGGTCATGCCCGGCGCGGTATTCACTTCCAGCAGGAAGAAGCGGCCGCTGCTGCGGTCACGCATCACGTCCACGCGGCCCCAGCCACGGCAGCCGGCGGCACGGAACGCAGCCAGCGCGATGCGGCGGATTTCCTCTTCGTCGTCACCGTCCAGGCCTGGGCACAGGTACTGGGTGTCCTCGGCGATGTACTTGGCGTTGTAGTCGTACCACTGGCCCTTGGGCACGATGCGGATCGACGGCAGCGCGACATCGCCGAGGATGGCCACGGTCAGTTCGTCGCCCACCACCATCTGTTCCATCAGCAGCTGGCCGTCGTAGCGCGCGGCCAGCGCCACGGCTTCATCGAGGCCAGCGTCGTCGGTGACCCGGCTGATACCCACGCTGGAGCCTTCATTGGCCGGCTTCACCACTACCGGCAGGCCCAGTTCGGCTGCCAGTGCATGCACCGTGGTCGCGTCCACCTTCCGGTACTGCGGGGTGGGCAGGCCCAGCGACAGCCACACCTGCTTGGTGCGGATCTTGTCCATGCTCAGCGCCGAGCCCAGCACGTTCGAGCCGGTGTACGGCACGCCGAAGGCGTCCATCAGGCCCTGCACGATGCCGTCCTCACCGCCACCGTTGTGGCCATGCAGGATGTTGAACACGCGATCGATGCCACCGGCGGCGAGCGCCTTGGCCAGCGCCGGAATGCCATCCACCGCGAACGCATCGACGCCGCGCGACTGCAGCGCTTCCAGTACGTTGCGGCCGGAGTCCAGCGACACCTCGCGTTCGCTGGAGCTGCCGCCGAGCAGCACGGCGACGCGGCCGAACACGGCCGGGTCGGTCACGCGCAGCGGCGGGAAGGTCAGCGCGCTCACGCCTCGCCCTCCCCCTTGAAGCCTTCCACCGCGATATGGGTGGCCACGGCACCGATGTCGCCGGCACCCATCATCAGCAGCAGGTCACCGTCCTGCAGCACGTCCGGCAGCACGCTGGCCAGCTCGGCGGCCTTGCCCACCACCACCGGCTCGCTGCGGCCACGCGCTCGGATGGCGCGGGCCAACGCATGCGAATCGGCACCGGCAATCGGTTCCTCGCCGGCCGGGTAGACCTCGCTCAGCACCAGTGCATCGACGCTGGACAGCACCGCGGCGAACTTGTCGAACTGGTCGCGCGTACGGCTGTAGCGGTGCGGCTGGAAGGCCACCACCAGGCGCTTGTCGGCCCAGCCACCACGGGCGGCGGCGAACACCGCTTCCAGCTCGCTCGGGTGATGACCGTAGTCGTCGATGATGCGGACCTTGGCGCCGCTGGCGGTGGTCACTTCGCCCAGATCGTTGAAGCGACGGCCGACACCGGCGAAGCCTTCCAGTGCGCGCGCGATCGCGTCCGGTGCCACGCCCAGCTGCCAGCCCACCGCAGCGGCGGCCAGCGCGTTGAGTACGTTGTGCTTGCCCGGCAGCGCCAGCACCACTTCCTGGCTGGTGCCCTGCGGCAGGCGCAGGGTGAAGCGCATGCGCGAGCCTTCCTGCACCACGTTCTCTGCGCGCACGTCGGCCTGCGGGCTCATGCCGTAGCTCATCACGTGGCGCGGGGTCTTGGCAGCCAGAGCCGCGACTTCTGGATCGTCGATGCACAGCACCGCCAGGCCGTAGAACGGCAGGCGCTGCAGGAACTCGGCGAACGCCGCCTGCACGCGGGCAAAGTCGTTGCCGTAGTTCTCCAGGTGATCGGCGTCAATGTTGGTGATGATCGACATCAGCGGGTTCAGGCGCAGGAAGCTGCCATCGCTTTCGTCGGCCTCGGCCACCAGCCACTGTCCACCGCCCAGCTTGGCGTTGGCGCCGGCAGCCAGCAGCTGGCCACCGATCACGAACGTCGGGTCGAGCCCGCCTTCGCTCAGCACTGCAGCGGTGAGGCTGGTGGTGGTGGTCTTGCCATGGGTACCGGCCACAGCGATGCCGCGGCGGAAGCGCATCAGCTCGGCCAGCATCGCCGCACGCGGCATGATCGGAATACGCTGGCTGCGCGCTTCCATCAGTTCCGGGTTGTCTTCGCGGATGGCACTGGAGACCACCACGCAGTCGGTGCCCAGCACGTTGGCTGCGGAGTGGCCGCGCATGATGCGCGCACCCAGGCTGGCCAGGCGACGGGTCGCCACGTTGTCGGCGTTGTCCGAGCCGGACACCTCATAGCCCAGCGTCAGCATCACTTCGGCGATACCGCTCATGCCGGTGCCGCCGATGCCGACGAAATGCACGCGCGGGAACGCGCGCACCAGGTCGTTGGTGTCGTGCAGGCGACGGATCATGCGCGGCCTCGCGCAGGGCAGGCGCGGTGGCATGCCTTCTTCATACAGCTTCCTCAAGAATGATATCGGCGATGCGCTCGGCGGCATCGACCTTGGCCAGGGCACGCGCGGCTTGCGCCATCTGCATGCGGCGGGCGGGATTTTCGGACAGATCGCGCAGCAGTGCGGCAATGCCGTCAGCCAGCGTTCCGTCCTGCTTCAGCAAAACCGCCGCGCCGCGCTCGACCAGGTACTCCGCGTTGCGGGTCTGGTGATCGTCGACGGCGGCGGGGAATGGCACCAGCACGCTGCCGACGCCGACCGCGCACAGCTCGGCCAGAGTGGAAGCGCCGGCACGGCACACCACCAGATCGGCCCAGGCAAAGGCCTCGGCCATGTCGGCGATGAACGGCGTGATTTCAGCCTGCACGCCGGCCTTGGCATACGCCTCGACCGCTTCGGCATGCAGCTTCTCGCCGCTCTGGTGGCGAACCTGCACCGGCACACTCGTGCCCAGCGCAGCAATCGCCTGCGGCACGCCGGTGTTGAGCGCACGCGCGCCCTGGCTGCCACCGACCACCAGCACGCGCAGCGGACCCTGGCGGTCGGCGAAGCGCTGTTCCGGCGGTGCGATGGCGGCAATTTCCGCACGTACCGGGTTGCCGACGAACTCTTCGCCCTTGGCGAAGGTGCCCGGGAAGCCGGTCAGCAGCCGGCGCGCATAGCGCGACAGGATGCGGTTGGTCATGCCGGGAGCGCGATTCTGCTCGTGCACCAGCAGCGGCAGGCCGTGCAGGCGTGTGGCGATGCCCCCCGGGCCGGACGCGAAACCACCGAAGGCGACCACCGCACGCGGCTGGCGCTTGCGGATGATCATGCCGGCGGCACGCAGCGCGCGCATCAGCCGCCACGGCGCGCCCAGCAGGGCCAGCTTGCCTTTGCCGCGCAGGCCGGTGATGGCCAGGGTGTCGATCGGAATGTCGTGCTGCGGCACCAGGCGGGTTTCCATCGCACCATCGGCGCCCATCCAGGTGACCGGCACGCCGCGCGCGCGCAGCACGCGGGCCACGGCCAGGCCGGGGAAGATGTGACCGCCGGTGCCACCGGCCAGGATCATCACCGGGCGCACGTTATCGGTGGCTGCGCTCATGACAGCCTCCCGAAGGTCGGTTCGATGCGCGACTGCAGGCGGCTGGTACCGCGTGCGGCGTTCGCTGCAGCGGCAGCCGTCGGCTCGGCGCTCATCGGCACGCTGGCCGCAGCCGGTGCGGCCGGCGCGTCCACGGGTGCATCGGCCACGGCCTCGTCGCCACCACCGATGCGCACGGCCTGGCGACGCTCGGCGCGCTTGAGTTCATAGGAGACGCGCAGCAGCAGGCCCATCGCCACGCAGGTCATCAGCACCGACGAACCGCCGGAGGAGATCAGCGGCAGGGTCAGGCCCTTGGTCGGCAGGATGCCCAGGTTCACGCCGATCGAAACGAAGGTCTGCATGCTGATCCACAGGCCGATGCCGAAGGCGATGTAGCCGGAGAAGTGGCGCTTCATTTCCACGCAGCGCATGCCCAGCCAGAACGTGCGGCCGACCAGCAGCGCGTACAGGGCCACGATCACGCAGGTGCCGAGGAAGCCGAACTCCTCCGCGGTGACCGAGAAGATGAAGTCGGTATGTGCTTCCGGCAGGTAGTACAGCTTCTGCACCGAGTTGCCCAGGCCAACGCCGGTCCACTCGCCGCGGCCCACGGCCATCAGCGCGTTGGACAGCTGGTAGCCGTCGCCCTGCTGGTCGGCCCACGGGTCGAGGAAGGAGGTGATGCGGCGCATGCGGTACGGCTCGATGATCGCCAGCGCGCTCATGCCGACCAGGCCGATGATCACCGGCATCGACATGCGCGGCATGTTCACACCGCCCAGCACCAGCATGCCGGCGGTGATCGCCAGCAGCAGGGTCGAGGAACCGAAGTCCGGCTGCAGCAGCAGCAACAGCACCAGCGCACCGGCCACGCCCAGTGGCTTGAGCATCGCCGGCCAGGTCGCGTTGACCTCGTCGCGGAAGCGCACCAGGTAGCTGGACAGCCAGACGATATAGAGCACCTTCACCGCTTCCACCGTCTGGAACTTGGAGATGCCCAGATTGATCCAGCGGCGTGCGCCGTTGACCGTGCTGCCCAGACCCGGCGCGAACACCGCCAGCAGCAGCACGAAGCAGCCCAGCAGCAGCATCTGGTTGTACTGCTCGATGGACTTCAGTTCAGTGCGGGCGGCAACGACCGCCAGCACGATACCCACCGCCAGGAAGATCAGGTGGCGGTTGAGGTAGTAGAACGGGCTGCTCATCAGAGCGATCGAGCTGGACGCCACCATCACCACGCCGATGCCCGTGAGCGCGATGATCGCGCCCAGCAGCCACTTGTCGTAGCTGCCTTCGATGGCCTCAAGGCGTGTTGCCTGGCGGGACAGGTCGTTCATCTCAGCGCACCTTCAACGTGGCCAGGCCGATCAGCACGAGCACGACCGAGATGATCCAGAAGCGCACGATCACGCGCGGCTCCGGCCAACCCTTCAGTTCGAAGTGGTGGTGGATCGGCGCCATGCGGAACACGCGCTTGCCGGTCAGCTTGAACGAGGCGACCTGGATCATCACCGACAGCGTTTCGATGACGAACACGCCGCCCATGATCACCAGCACCAGCTCCTGACGGGTGATCACTGCGATCGTACCCAGCACCGCACCCAGCGCCAGCGCGCCGATGTCGCCCATGAACACCATGGCCGGATAGGTGTTGAACCACAGGAACCCCAGGCCCGCACCGGCGATGGCCGCGCAGATGATGACCAGCTCGCCGGCGCCCGGGATCTGCGGGATCTGCAGGTAGTTGGCGAACACCACGTTGCCCGAGGCGTAGGCGAACACGCCCAGTGCGCAGGCCACCAGCACGGTCGGCATGATCGCCAGGCCGTCCAGGCCGTCGGTCAGGTTCACCGCGTTGGAGAAGCCGACGATCCAGAAGTAGGCGATGGCCACGAATCCGATGCCGGCCAGCGGCAGCGCGATCGACTTGAACATCGGGATGTAGAAGGTCAGCGCTGCCGGCACGTCGGCCGTGTAGAACAGGAACAGGCCCGCGGCCAGGCCGAAGATCGACTGCAGCAGGTACTTCCAGCGCGACTTCAGGCCGTTCGGGTCGCGGCGGACGATCTTGATCCAGTCGTCATACCAGCCGATGGCGCCGAAGCACAGCATCACCGCCAGCACCAGCCACACGTAGCGGTTGCGCAGGTCGGCCCACATCAGCACCGACAGGGTGATGGTGAGCAGGATCAGCGAACCGCCCATGGTCGGCGTACCGGCCTTGGAGAAATGGGTCTGCGGACCGTCCTTGCGGATCGGCTGGCCGCCCTTGAACTGGGCAAGCTTGCGGATCATCGCCGGGCCGAGCCACAGCGACAGGAACAGGGCCGTCAACGCGGCAAGGATGGCGCGGAACGTCTGGTAGTTGAACAGCCCGAACAGGCTCTCCAACTGCTGCAACCATCGAGCCAGTTCATACAACATGCGGGGATTCCTCTCCTTGCGCCAGCAGCGCTTTGACAATCGTGTCCATGGCGCTGCCACGGGAACCCTTGACCAGGCAGCGCACGCCGGCGTGCAGCTCGTCCTTCAGCGCCTGCGACAGCGCGTCATGGGTGGCGAAATGACGGCCGCCTTCACCGAAGGCGGTGGCGGCAGCGGCGCTGAGCGGGCCCAGCGCATACAGGCGCTTGAGGCCAGCAGCGCGCGCGCGGAGCCCTGCCTGCGCGTGCAGCGCTTCGGCGTCCGGACCCAGCTCGCGCATGTCGCCCAGCACCAGCCAACCCTCTTCCGGTGCGGCGGCAAGGGCGTCGATGGCCGCGGCCAGCGAACCGGGGTTGGCGTTGTAGCTGTCGTCCACCAGCACCGCGCCGTTGCGCAGCTGATGGGCGATCTGGCGGCCCGGTACCGGCTGTGCTTCGGCCAGGCCGGCCGCGATCAGCGCCAGATCGACACCGGCGGCCAGCGCCAGGCTGGCAGCGGCCAGCGCATTGCTGACGTTGTGGCGACCCGGCAGGCCCAGCACCACGCGGGCTTCGCCGCCCGGTGCGACCAGGGTGAACTGGCTGCCCTGCGCGCCGGCGCGGATGTCGCGCGCGGTGATGTCCGCGGTGTGCTCCAGGCCATAGCGCAGTACGCGGCAGCGCGGCGGGGTGCCGACGAAGTGCTGTTCGAACCAGCGGCCGTAGGCATCGTCGACGTTGATCACGGCCACGCCATCGGCCGGCAGCGCGGCATAGATCGCGCCCTTGGTCACTGCCACGCCGAGCAGGCTGCCCATGCGTTCCAGGTGCGCCGGGGCGATGTTGTTGACCAGCGCATAGCGCGGGCGGGCGATGTCGGTCAGGTAGGCGATGTCACCCGGCTTGCCCGCGCCCATCTCGTAGACCGCGTAGTCGGCATCTTCCGGGGCATCGATCACTGCCAGCGGCAGGCCGATCTCGTTGTTGCGGTTGCCCGGGTTGGCGTAGACCACCTTGTGCGCATGACGGGCCACCTGCTGCAGGATCGACAGCAGCAGGCTCTTCACGCTGGTCTTGCCATTGCTGCCGGTGATCGCGAACACCTCGGTACCGCGGTCGCGCTGCATGCCGGTGGCGATCTTCGCCAGCGCCAGTTCGCTGTCGGCCACCAGCACCTGCGGCAGTTCGATCGGCAGCAGGCGCTCGACCAGCAGCGCGCTGGCGCCGCGCGCTTGTGCGTCGGCGGCGAAGTCATGCCCGTCGAAACGCTCACCGCGCAGCGCCACATACAGGCTGCCCGGGCCGAGGCTGCGGGTGTCATTGCTGACCGCATCGATGGCCACGTCGTCGCCGTGGATCTCGCCGCCGGCCCAGTGTGCGATCAGCGAAAGCAGGGTGCGCTTCATGCGGCGCCCTCCCCGGCCTGGGCCGCCAGGACACCGGCCTTGGCCGCCAGTGCAGCGGCAGCCACTTCGGTGTCGTCGAAGTCATGGCGCACGCCATTCACTTCCTGGTACGGCTCGTGGCCCTTGCCGGCAATCAGGATGATGTCTCCGGCACCGGCACGCTTCACCGCCAGGCCGATCGCACGCGCGCGGCTGCGCTGCACGGTCACGGCGGAGGCATCGGTGAATCCGGCCAGGATGTCGGCCACGATCACGTCGCCATCTTCGCCACGCGGGTTGTCGTCAGTGACGATGACCTGGTTGGCCAGACGCTCGGCGATGGCGGCCATCTGCGGGCGCTTGCCGGTATCACGCTCGCCACCGCAGCCGAACACGCAGAACAGCGTGCCCTGCAGGTGGCCGTGCAGGCTGTCCAGCGCCTGTTCCAGTGCGTCCGGGGTATGTGCGTAATCGACCACCACGGTCGGCAGGCCGTCTTCGCCGCCCAGGCGGTTCATGCGGCCACGGATCGGCTGCAGCGCCGACAACACCTCGGCAATGCGCGGCAGCGGCTGACCCTGCGCGTGCAGGGTGCCGGCCACGGCCAGCAGGTTGTCCACGTTGAAGCGGCCCAGCAGCGGCGACTGCACCGCCGCGCGCTGGCCGTCGATGACCAGTTCGAAGGCAATGCCACGGCCGTCCAGCTGCAGCGCCTCGGCGCGCACGCTGGCATCGGTGGCACCGCGCGAGCTCAGGCCGATCGGTTGCACGCCCGCCGGGAGGCCGGCGAACAGCTGGCGACCGAACGCGTCGTCAAGATTGATCACCGCGGCCTTCAGTCCCGGGCGATGGAACAGCCGTGCCTTGGCCGCGCCGTAGCTGGCCATGTCGCCGTGGTAGTCCAGATGGTCGCGGGTGAGATTGGTAAACACCGCCACGTCGTAGTGCACCGCATCCACGCGGCCCTGGTCCAGCGCGTGCGAGCTGACTTCCATCGCTACCGCTCGCGCACCGGCATCACGCAGCTGCGCCAGCAGCGCATGCATCTGCAGCACCAGCGGCGTAGTGAAACCGGTCGGCTCAACCGAACCATAAAGTCCGGCGCCCAACGTGCCGATACTGCCACTGGGCGTTCCGAGCAGGTGCCAGGCCTGGGCCAGCAGCTGCACGGTGGAGGTCTTGCCGTTGGTGCCGGTCACGCCCACCATCGCCATCGCCCGCGACGGTGCGCCATGGAACTGGTCGGCCATCGCACCCATGCGCGCGCGCAGGCCCGGCACAGCGATCGCATCGTCCGGTGCCGGCAGTTCGACCGGCGCCGGCGGTTCGAACAGGATGGCGCCAGCGCCGGCCGCACGGGCCTGCTCGACAAAGCCCAGGCCATGCGCGCCGAAACCGGCGATGGCGACGAAGGCATTGCCGGGGCGCACGGCGCGGCTGTCCAGCACCAGGCCGGTCAGAACGGGATCGTGGCCCGCCAGGGCCACATCCGGAAGCAACTGCGAAAGCAACATCGAAGGACTCATTGCGTGCCTCCCGTAGCGGGCGGCGTCTGGGCTTGCGCGCTGGGCAGCGCAGCGTCGAATTCAGCGGCGGCATCCACCGGCAGCGCGGCCTCGGCCGGCGGCGCGGGCAGGATCGAGGCCGAATGGCCGACCTTGCCGGACTGCTGTGCGGCCAGCCACGACTGCAGGTCGTCCAGCGGCACGTCCATCAGGCGCAGGGTGCCTTCCATCACGTTGTGGTAGACCGGCGCCGACACCAGGCCACCGTAGAACTTGCCGGCCTGCGGGTCGTTGATGACGATGACGGTGGCGAAGCGCGGATTGGTGGCCGGCACCACGCCAGCGAACAGCGCGTTGTAATGGCCGCGCTCGTAACCACCCGGGCCGGTCTTGCGCGCGGTACCGGTCTTGCCGGCCACGCGGTAACCCAGCACCGCCGCCTGCTTGGCGCCGCCTTGGGTAACAACCGTTTCCATCATCGCCACCACCTGCCTGGCGACGCTCTCATCGATGATCTGATGCGCTTCGTTGCGCTGGCCTTTGACAAAGGTCGGCGCTATCAATTTGCCGCCATTGGCCAGCGCCGAATAGGCGGTGGCGATCTGCAGCGGGGTCACATTCAGGCCGTAGCCGTAGGACATGGTGGTCTTGGTGGCACCGTCCCAGTTGGCCGGGCGCCGCACCACACCACCGGATTCACCCGGGAAGCCGCTGTGCGGCACCGAGCCATAGCCGAAGCGGCGCACGCCGTCATAGAACACCTGGTCCGGCATCTTCGCCGCGACCTTGGCCGCGCCGATGTTGGAACTGCGGGTGATCACACCAGTCACGTTCAATACGCCGTTGTTGCGCGGCACGTCGCGGATGGTGAAGCGCGCCACCTGCATGTAGCCCGGATTGGTGTCGATGACGGTGTCCTTGGTCACCGCACCTGCCTGCAATGCGGTGGCGATGGTCAGCGGCTTCATCGTCGAACCCGGCTCGACCAGGTCGGTCACCGCGCGGTTGCGGCGGGTGTCCGGAGCCGCGCCGCCCACCGAGTTCGGGTTGTAGGTCGGCAGGTTGACCATGGCCAGGATCTCGCCGGTGGTCACATCCATGATCACCATCGAACCGCCGGCCGCCTTGTTGGCCACCAGCGCGTTGCGCAGTTCCTTGAACGCCAGGTACTGGATGCGGCGGTCGATGCTGAGGGTCAGGTCCTTGCCCGGTTCGGCGGCGCGCAGCAGATCGCTCTCGACGGTCTCGCCCTTGCGGTTGCGGATCACCCGCTTGGCGCCGGCCTTGCCACGCAACCATTCGTCGAACGCCAGCTCCAGGCCTTCCTGGCCGCGGTCGTCGATGTTGGTGAAGCCCAGCACGTGCGCCATCGCCTCACCCTGCGGGTAGAAGCGGCGGAACTCGCGCTGCGCGGCCACGCCTGGAATCTTCAGCGCGACCACCTTCTCTGCCTCGTCCGGATTGATCCGGCGGCGCAGGTACATGAATTCCTTGTCCGACTTCTGCGACAGTCGGCTGCTCAGCTCATCCACCGACATGCCGACCGCCTGGGCCAGCTCGGGAATCCGCTCGGGCGAACGCAGCAGGTCCTGCGGGTTGACCCAGATCGAAGCGACCGGGGTCGACACCGCCAGCGGCTCGCCGTTGCGGTCGGTGATCATGCCGCGCGAGGTCTTGATCGGCAGCTCGCGCAGGTAGCGGGCCTCACCCTGGCGCTGGTAGAAGTCGCTGTTGATGATCTGCACGTAGGCCGCGCGGCCGACCAGCGACACCGAGCACAGGCCGAGCGCCAGGGCAACCCAACGCAGGCGCTGGCGCAGGTTGAAGGCGTTGCGCGGGCGGTTGCGGCCGGTCTTGCTCATGGGCGCACCACCACGATGTCGGCGGCCTCGGGGAACTTCATGCCGAGCTTCTCGCGGGCGATGCGATCCACACGGTTGGCTTCGGCCAGGGTGGCCTGTTCCAGCTGCAGGCGGCCGAATTCCAGATTGATGTCATCGCGCTTGCGCTCAGCGCGCGACAGCTCGATGAACGTCTGCCGGTGACGGTGACGCACGAACACGACGCCGATCGCCGAGGCCACGGTCGAGGCCAACAGGATGATCAGCAGCAGCCGGCTCATGCATCAGCCTCCCGCTTCTGGGCCACGCGCAGCACGGCGCTGCGGGCACGCGGGTTGGCCGCCAGTTCTTCGTCGGCGGCCTTGATGGCACCGCCGATCAGATCCAGCGTCGGTACGAACACCTCCGCCTCGGGCAGGCGGCGGTTGGCCGGCGGCGCCTTGGCCAGGCGGTTCATGTACTGCTTGACGATGCGGTCTTCCAGCGAGTGGAAGCTGATGATCGCCAGGCGGCCGCCGGGCTTCAGCCGTTCCACGGCCGCATCAAGCCCGGCTTCCAGGTCGGCCAGCTCGCGGTTGATGTGGATGCGGATGGCCTGGAAGCTGCGCGTGGCCGGGTGGATCTTGTCTTTTCCGCGCGGCATCACCGAGGCGATCAACTCGGCCAGTTCGGCGGTACGGGAGAACGGCTGCTTCTCGCGGCGGGCCACGATGGCGCGCGCGATACGGCGGCTCTGGCGCTCTTCGCCGTAGGTCCACAGCACATCGGCAATCTCGCGCTCTTCAACGCGGTTGATCCATTGTGCGGCGCTTTCACCGTTGTCCGGATCCATGCGCATGTCCAGCGGGCCGTCCTTGCCGAAGCTGAAGCCACGTTCGGCCACGTCCAGCTGCGGCGACGACACGCCCAGGTCGAACAGGACGCCGTCCAGGCCTTCAGCCGTCGCATCCCACTGCAGCAGCTGGGCGAAGCTGCCACGGAAGATGGACACGCGCGGGTCCGGCGCGAAATCGCGCTCGGCTACGGCGATGGCTTCCGGATCCTTGTCCATGACCAGCAGGCGCCCCTCGGGACCGAGCTGGGTGAGCACGCCACGTGCATGACCGCCACGACCGAACGTGCCATCCAGATAACGTCCGTTTTCGATCACCCTCAGGCCTTCAAGGACCTGGGTGTACAGGACCGGCAGGTGCACCGCCGGCGACTGCGACACCGGAAGGTGACCGGCCTGCGCTTCTGGGCGCATCCGGGCACCCCGGCTCACAACTTCAGGTCGAGCAACCCATCACCCAGATCCTCGTCAGACAATGTCTGCTGGATCAGGGCCCGATGCGCCTGCTCGCTCCACAATTCGAACTTGTCGCCCATACCGAGCAATACCGCCTTCTTCTCAATGCCCACCGCACCGCGGTGGCTGGCGGGGATGCTGATGCGACCGTTGCCGTCCAGCTCAAGATGGGCGGCCGAGCCGACCAGCTTCTGCTGCAACAGGCGCACGACGCGCTGGGTGTTGGGCTTGGACATCACGTCGTCGCGGACCCGCTCCCATTCCGACTCTGCATACAGCCACAGGCAGCCGGCTTCGAACGGGTTGTAGGTCAGCACGAGACGGTTGTTGCTGGCGCGCGCGACGAGGTCGCGGTAAGCGGTGGGAACCGCCATGCGCCCTTTATCGTCAACTGTGATGGCCGTCTCGCCCTGGAACACGACGCGTGCACCTATCCTTCGCCCGGTGAAACATTGAACCACGAAAACCCACAAAACACCCGGATTTCCCTCTGATGCCCACCTTAGCAGCGGCCGAAGGGTTGTCAACAACTTTTCAGCGGGGAAATCGCCAGCCACATCAATGGCTTGCAACAACCTTTAGAGAATTGTTCAAGGCTTATCCACAAGTTGCTGATCCGTCTCAATTTTTGAGATTGAACGGAAGTTCAGGGCTGTGGACAGCGCGTGAAACATCGGCCGCGCATTCATCCAAAACGGGCCGGAAGCGGCGCCAGACTGCGCAAACCGTGCACAATGCGGCCATGTGCCTGCTCGCTCTTGGCTGGATGCACCACCCGCGCTGGCGGCTGGTGATGACCGGCAACCGTGATGAGTTCCACGCCCGCCCGACGGCGGCGCTGGCCCCCTGGCAAGATGAGACCTCCGTCATCGGGGGGCGCGACCTGCGCTCCGGCGGCGGCTGGGCGGGCGTCGGTGCCGCAGGCCGGATGGCGGTGGTCACCAATGTGCGTGATCCGCTGGCCTCCCAGACCGGTCCTTCACGGGGCGCGCTGGTGGCCGACTTCCTGCGCGGCCGCGACCCGGCCGCCGTGCATATCGACCGGTTGGCAACGGTGGCCGGCGCCTACGCGCCGTTCAACCTGTTGCTGGCCGACGGCCACAGCCTGGAGTTTCTGGGCAACCACCCCGCCGAGCGGCAGAGCCTGGGCCCGGGCGTGCATGGCATGTCCAACGGTGCGCTGGACGCGCCCTGGCCGAAGACCCGGCGGCTGATGGCGGCCCTTGAAGCCTGGCTGCAGGAAGACCGGGTCAGATCCCTTTCGCAAAGCGAAAAGGATCTGACCCCGGACCTGACCCCGCTCTGGGCCGCCCTGGCCGACGAACATCGCCCCGCCGACAGCGACCTGCCCGACACCGGCATCGGCCTGGAACGCGAGCGCTGGCTGAGCCCGGCGTTCATCCGCGGCGACGACTACGGCACCCGCGCCAGCACCGTGCTGCTGATCGACGCCGATGGCCACGGCCAGATCCACGAGCGCCGCTTCGGCCCACAGGGCGTAGCCAACGGACAGAGTCACGTCATTTTCTGACCGGGTCGTGCCGGCCGCTGGCCGGCAACCTCCGGATCTTCGGGCAGGCCACGCCGCTGCCGGCCAGCGGCCGGCACGACCCGTCACTGCGATCCAAGGCTGCCAACGTCATTCAGCTTCCCGACGCAGCGCCTTTCCGCCCGCGCCACAGGGCCTGCGTTGCCGCAGCCACCCCACTGTGCCCTTTTTGCGCTTGGCACTGTGTCTATAAATGCCGCCCGCAACCTCCCAAGGTGGTCATGCCCGGCACCATGCCGCGCGATCCACATCCACATGGAGGCCCCATGCGCCGCACCCTCATCCTGCTCGCCACCCATCTGCTCACCCTCGGCCTCGGCTTCGGCCTGGGCGTCTACTTCCTGCCGATCCTGATCGCTCCTGATGATCCGCCGGCGGCACAGGTGCAGGCCGCCATGAACGACGCCACCCATCACACCACGTTCCGCCGCGACCTCAAGGGCAGCGACGCGGTGCACTGGGCGGAAGGCAAAGTCAGCGTCAGCGCACGCCAGGTGGCCTTCGACGGCAAGATGGGACCCGGCCCGGACTACAAGGTCTACCTGGTCCGCGATTTCGTCGACAACAAAGCGGACTTCCTGAAGATCAAGGCGCAGGCCCGGCGCATCGGCGAGGTGAAGACCTTCAACCGTTTCCTGGTCGATGTACCCGATGACGTCAACGTGGACGACTACACCACGGTGGTGGTGTGGTGCGAGCGCTTCTCGCAGTTCATTTCGGCCGGGCAGTACCGTACGCCGGGTTGAACAACATGCCGAGCATCTGAACGGAGAGCAGCCGAGCATGGCTCGGCTCTACTGTAGAGCCGAGCCATGCTCGGCTTACCGTAAGAAAGAGGCGGAGCCGGCCGATAAGCCGGGTTCTGTCGTGGACAGTCATTCCTCTAGGCGTTACGTCACCGCAACGCTCAAGCAACCTACCCGGATCCAACGCGGGCCGCGCCAAAGGATCCCTATTTGGTCTTGCTCCAGGTGGGGTTTGCCGTGCCGGTCTGTTGCCAGACTCGCGGTGCGCTCTTACCGCACCATTTCACCCTTACCGGCCTTCCGAAGAAGACGTAGGCGGTATCTTTCTGTTGCACTTTCCGTCGGCTTGCGCCGCCCAGGCGTTACCTGGCACCTTGCCCTATGGAGCCCGGACTTTCCTCGGCACCCCCGAAGGGATGACGCGACTGTCTGGCCGGCTCCGCCAGTGCACATTCTAGCCTACGCACGCCCTTCCTGCCGTGCTGATCGCGGCGTCCGGTTCATCCATCCACGCATGGCGTGGATCTACCGATTCCGCTGCTCTGGTGGG
The DNA here is from genome assembly GCF_032911605.1 of Stenotrophomonas mexicanensis. NCBI lineage: Bacteria > Pseudomonadati > Pseudomonadota > Gammaproteobacteria > Lysobacterales > Lysobacteraceae > Stenotrophomonas > Stenotrophomonas mexicanensis. The sequence continues at coordinate 51,941 of NZ_JAWJTG010000011.1, read as the reverse complement.
TGCGGACCTTGGTCCGCACGATCCATCAACTCCCGTACAACGCCTTGCGCGGTGCGCCGGTCAGCTCGGCAGCCAGTTTGGCGGCAGTCGATGGCGGCAGATGCTCGCTCAGCGTGGCGTAGACGCGACGGCCATGCGCCAGTTGCGCTTCTTCGTCATCACCCGCGCCCTGCACCATCACCACGAACTCGCCCTTGCGCTGGTTCTCGTCGGCTTCCACCTTCGCCAGCAGGCCGGCCAGGTCACCATCAAGCACGGTCTCGAACAGCTTGGTCAGCTCGCGGGCCAGCACCGCCGGACGCTCGCCGCCGAAGATCGCCGCCATGTCGGCCAACGACTCGGCGATCCGGTGCGAGGATTCGTAGAAGACCATCGTGCGGACTTCACCGGCCAGCGCCTGCAGGCGGTCGCGGCGACCGCTGGCCTTGGCCGGCAGGAAGCCCTCGAAGCTGAAGCGGTCACTGGGCAGGCCGGCCACGCTCAGCGCGGCAATGGCGGCGCAGGCACCGGGAATCGGGCTGACCTTGATGCCGGCTGCACGCGCGGCACGCACCAGGCGGAAACCAGGATCGCTGACCAGCGGGGTGCCGGCATCACTGACCAGCGCCAGCGATTCACCGGCCTGCAGGCGCGAGACCAGGCGCTGGGCCAGGGCCTCTTCATTGTGTTCGTGCAGGGCCACCAACGGCTGCTGGATGCCGAAATGGGACAGCAGCTGGCCACTGCGGCGGGTGTCTTCGGCACAGATGGCCGCCACCGACCGCAGCACCTCCTGCGCGCGCGGGCTCAGATCGGCCAGGTTGCCGATCGGGGTGGCGACGACGTACAGGGTTGGGACACTCATTTCAGCGGTACTCACGGGGCAAGGGTAGAATCGTAGCGTGTACCCGGCCAAGGCCGCTGCCCTCATCGCATGGACCCGATCATGAACAAGCCCGCCGCACGGATCTCCGCCCTGTCGTTGTCGCTGATGCTGCTGGCCGGCTGTGCCACCACCAGCCTGACCAGTGCACCCGAATCGCCGGCCCAGAGCCAGGCGCTGGCGCTGATCGAACAGGGCAAGCCACGCGACGCCGCACTGCAGCTGGAAGCCTTGGCCGCCACCCTGCGCGGCGGTGCCCGCAGCAACGCGCTGGCCGACGCGGCCTGGGCCTGGCACCTGGCTGGCGACAGCGCGCGTGCGCGCAGCCTGCTGGGTCAGCTCACCGCCCGCCAGCTATCCGGCGCCAGCCTGCAGCGCTACCAGCTGACCGGTGCCGAGCTGGCCCTGGCCGACAAGCAGCCGGCGCAGGCACTAGCACTGCTGAAGGAACAGGGCGACAACATCCTGCCGGCGCTGCGCACGCGCTGGTACCTGGCCCGTGCCAGTGCCCTGCAGGGCACCGGCGATGCCTTCGGCGCCGCCACCGAACGTGCACGCGCCCATGCCAGCCTGACCGGCAGTGCGCGCAGCGAGAACCAGGCCGCCATCTCCGGCCTGCTCGGTACCCTCGACGACGCCACTTTGCGCAGCCGTGCCGCTGCCCTGCCGGCCAACGATCCGCTGTACAACTTCGCCGGCCGTGCGCTGATCGCCCGCGGCCTGCCGCTGCCGCGCCCGTTCGACCGCGATGGCGCCGCTCAGTTCGACACCAGCAAGCGGCCGCCGGCGATGAGCGACGGTTACCGGCCGCCGGCCAAGCTGGCCGTGCTGCTGCCGCTCAGCGGCCGCCTGGCCACCGCCGCGCAGCCGGTGCGCGATGGCCTGTTGAGCGCCTACTACGGTGAAAGCCGCCGCCGCCCGGACATCAACTTCTTCGACACCGCCGGCACCCCGGCCGGTGCCCTCGCCGCCTACGACAAGGCCGTCGCCTCCGGTGCCGACTTCGTGGTCGGCCCGCTGGGCCGCGACGAAGTGGACGCCGTGTACGGCCGCCAGCAGCTGCAGGTGCCGGTACTGGCTCTGAACCGCGGCAAGGATGCACCGCCGGCCGGCAGCGCCGGCTTCTCGCTGGCCCCGGAAGACGACGGTATCGTCGCCGCCGAGTACCTGCGTGGCCGCGAGCGCAACCGCGCGCTGGTCATCAGCAGCAATGACGACACCGGCCGCCGTTCCGCCGCCGCCTTCGCCCAGCGCTTCGCACAGCGCGGCGGCCAGGTGGTGGCCACGGTCAATGTCAGCGAAGCCGTCGGCGATGTCGGCGCGCAGGTGCGCAATGCCGGTCAGGTCGACGCCGTGTTCCTCGCCGTGCGCGCCCCGCAGGCCCGGCTGCTGGCGCCGCAGCTTGCGCTGGCCGGTGCCGGTGGCGCGACCCGCGTCGGCACCTCGCAGCTGACCGTCGGCAGCGGCAAGGTAGAGGAAGATGTGGCGCTGGACGGCATCGTCTACCCGAACGAAGCCTGGAATGTGCGCAGCGTGTCCGGCCTGCCGTCGGCCAGCCAGGTGGCCAGCGCGCTGCCGAGCGCCCGCGGCGCCGCCGGCCGCCTGTTCGCCTTCGGCGCCGATGCCTGGAAAATCACCGCCTATCTGGACAAGCTGTCCAACGAGGGCGGCCTGGACGGTGCCACAGGCACCCTGTTCCTGGACAGCAACGGCAACATCCTGCGCCAGCCGGCATGGTCCACCTTCAATGGCGGCCGGCCGATGCCGATCGTCGGTGGTCGCTGAGCGCAGCCAACGTGGCTCGGCGGTGGAAGCCGCCGCCGAGCAGCATCTGCAACAGGCCGGACTGCAGCCGCGTGCGCGCAACGTGCGCTATCGCGGCGGTGAACTGGACCTGGTGATGGACGATGCCGGTACCGTGGTGTTCGTGGAAGTGCGTTACCGCGCACGTTCCGATTTCGGTGGCGGCGCCGCATCGGTGGATGCGCGCAAATGCCGGCGCCTGGCACATGCCGCGCAGCTGTACCTGCAGGACAACCCGGCGCTGGCCAATGCACCCTGCCGTTTTGATGTAGTCGATGCCACGGGCGAGCCGCCGCAGCTGCGATGGCTGCGTGATGCGTTCCGGCTGGATGACTGCTGATGGTTTCCGTCCGCTCTGGTAGAGGCCGACCTTGGTCGGCGCTTCTGTGCCAACCAAGGTTGGCACCTACCAGAGCGCAGCCTGGCCGGCACTACCACGGTGCGTGACTGATGCCTTCGATCATCACCCATGCCGCCGTACCGCTGGCGCTGTGGTGCGCCGCGGATCGTGGCCGCATTCCTGCGTGGCTGCTGGCTGCAGGCGTGGTCGCAGCGATGCTGCCCGATGCCGATGTGCTGGCCTTTGCACTACACATTCCCTATGCCGATGCGTTCGGACATCGCGGTGCCAGCCATTCGTTGCTGTTTGCCTGCGTGCTTGCGACATTGGCCGCAGTGTTGGCGTTCTTTGGTAGCAGCCGACCTTGGTCGGCGCCACACAGCTCCGGTAGTCGCCGACCTTGGTCGGCGGTTTCGTGCCAACCAAGGTTGGCACCTACCAAGGCAGGGCCAACGGTGGCATCTACCCTACAAGCCGCCGTGTTCGTCTTCGTCTGCGCCGCCAGCCACCCGCTGCTGGATGCGATGACCTCCGGCGGCCTCGGCGTCGCGCTGGCCTGGCCGTGGAGCGAACAGCGCTTCTTCGCACCGTGGCGACCCATCCGCGTTTCTCCGTTCGCACCGCAGTTCTTCAGCGCACGCGGCGTGGCCACCCTGCTCTCTGAACTGCGCTGGGTGTGGCTGCCGCTGGCCACCGCCGTCGTCGCCTGGAAACTGATCCAACCCGCTCCTGTTACCCCACGAGATCCGTCATGAGTCCTGCCCTGCCTGCTGCCCTGGTTGCCGAACTATCCGCCCTGCTGGGCGCGGAGGGCTGGCGCATGGATGACGGCGCGCTGGAGGCGAACGCGCAGGACAACTCATGGCGTCACCAGCGCCCGGCGGCGGTGGCGCTGCCAGCCGACATCGAACAGGTGCAGGCTTTGGTGCGGGCCTGCCGTGCGCATGGCGTGGCCCTGGTCGCACGTGGCGCTGGTACCGGCACCACCGGCGCGGCGGTGCCGCTGCCCGGTAGCATCGTGCTGTCGTTCACCCGCATGGACCGCATCGTCGAGATCCGCGCCGGTGACCGTTGCGCGGTGGTGCAGCCGGGCGTGCTCAACGGCACCCTGCAGCAGGCGCTGGCGCCGCACGGCCTGTTCTGGGCACCGGACCCTTCCAGCGCCGAGATCTGCAGCATCGGTGGCAACCTCGCCTGCAACGCCGGCGGCCCGCGCGCGGTGAAGTACGGCACCAGCCGCGACAACGTACTGGGTCTGGTGGCGGTGACCGGCACCGGCGACGTCATCCGCTGCGGCGGCGCCTACACCAAGGACGCCACCGGCTACGACCTCACCCATCTGCTGGTAGGCAGCGAAGGCACGCTGGCATTGATCGTGGAAGCCACGCTGAAACTGACCCCGCTGCCGGTCAGCCAGGCCGGCCTGCGTGTGCTGTACCGCGATGCCGATGCCGCCGCTGCGGCGGTATCACGATTGATGTCGCAGCCGGTAGTGCCGACCCGCCTGGAGTTCATGGACGCGCGCAGCCTGGAGCTGCTGCGCCTCAACGGTGCCGATGTGCCGGAGGCCGGTGCGATGCTGCTGGTCGAGGCCGATGGTGACCACGACACCCTGCCGTACCTGCTGCAGGCACTGGCCAGCGCCGCCGAGGGTGACGGCATGATCGAACTGGATGTCGCGATGGAAGGCCGTGCACGCGACCAGCTGTGGGCCGCACGCAAGGCGTTGTCGCCCGCGCTACGCAGCGTTGCGCCGGGCAAGATCAATGAAGATGTGGTGGTGCCGGTATCACGCATTCCGGAACTGGTGGCCGGCGTACAGGCCTTGGCACGCGACTACACGTTGACCATCGTCACCTTCGGCCATGCCGGCAACGGCAACCTGCACGTCAACATCCTGTACCACCCGGACGATGCCGACGAAAACGCGCGCGCGCATGCCGCGCTGCCGAAGATCTTCGAACTGACGCTGGCACTGGGCGGCACGTTGTCGGGCGAGCACGGCATTGGATTGGCCAAGCGCGATTTCATGGCCAGGGCGTTCACCCCGGAAACGCTGGCGACCATGCGCGCGATCAAGGCCGCGCTGGACCCGGATGGCATTCTCAACCCCGGCAAGGTGCTGCCGGCAGCGTGAGGTTCGACCGGCCACCGCGCATATGCGCTTCTGACCGGCATTCTTCATCACAGAGGGAACCGACTCCACACGATTCATGTCGGCGGATGTCCCCTCTCTGCCTGCATCGTGTACAGCGGTAAACCACGGTCGCTAGACGGCCACGCGCCAGCTCACTGCCAGCCGGCATGACTGAAGAAGTAGCCCTGCCCACGCACCGTCTTGATCCGGGCCGTGTCCGGTTCGGTGTCGCCCAGCTTGCGCCGCAGCCGGGAAATGCGCGCATCGATGGAGCGATCCATTCCATCGAAGCCAATGCCTCGCAATTGCTGGAACAACCAATCGCGCCCCAGAATGCGCCCCGCATTGGACGCCAGCACCGTAAGCAGATCGAACTCGGCCGTGGTCAACGCCACTGGCTTCCCGGCCAAGGTGACATTGCGTGAGGCCATGTTGATGCATAACTGGCCGAAGGCGAGCCGCCCCGGAGGCACATCGGCCTGCCGGCGGCGCAGATGCGCGCGCAGCCGCGCCATCAACAGGCGCGGCTCCACTGGCGTGGAAACATAGTCGTCCGCGCCAAGCTCAAGGGCGAGCACATGGTGCAGGTCATCGACACGCGCACTGAGGATGAACAGCAGACCCGTGTAGACAGGGCGGACCAAGCGGCACAGATCCAGACCATCCATGTCGGGCAGCCCCAGATCCAGCAGCACGACATCAGGCGGCTCGGTGGCGATGGCGTGCAGCGCGCTGGCTCCGTCCCGCAGATGCTGCAGGTCGAACCCATGGCCCTGCAGGTAACGGCTGACCACGCTGGCCAGCCGCTCATCGTCTTCCACCAGCAGCAGTCGAATCATGCGTATGCGTTCCACCTGTGAGGTGGCGGCATGCTAGTGAACGTTCATGCGCACACAGCAGTGGCAATCGCGACATTCGCCAAGCGTGTTACTGCTGCGTTCAACGTCCAGGATCGTTACAGAGCGTCTTGAAGCCGGACGCAGCAACGGTGAATTCACTAAAGAAAGCACGGCACAGCGTCTGCAGCAGGGTCACTCCCAACCACAGAGATCTCACTCCATGCGCAAAACCCTCTCCCTGCTGGCCATCATCTCCTGCATGCTGCCGACCTTGGCCAGCGCTCAATCATCTGATCGGGATGGCGCCTATGGCTTCGCCGGCATCGGTTCGTATGCGGTCACCATTCCGGCCAGCAGCAACGTCGCCCCCGAGTACCGGGATACCCGCTGGAAGAACAGCAAGCTTGGCTTCCATGCCGGGGCGGGCTACCGCATCAACGACCACTTTGCACTGGAACTGGCGGCACAGGCCCAGGGCGGCGGCAGCAAAGCCCGCACGCCGACGCAGGCGGGCGACACCCACGTCCGCAGCAGGGGCCGCGCATTGACGTTCTCGGGTCTCGGCGTGTTGCCGCTGGGTGATCGTTTCGAAATCTTCGGTCGTGCCGCCATAGGCGCCATGCGTACCTCGCTGACCGCCACCACCGTTGAGTTCGATCACAAAGCCACCTCCGGCACGCTGGCGCTGCAGTACGGGCTGGGCGCAAGCATGCGGCTGGGCGAGCGCGGCTTCGTGCGAACCGAATGGAATGTGCTGCGACCCACTGGCAAGAGCAGGTCGGCTGCGCCGTTGGCGGGCGAGCGGGTGTATGCAAGCCAAGTGAACGTGGCCTTCGGTCGCCATTTCTAAGCATTGATGCCTGCGAAGCCGGACCATGCTCGTCGGCTTCATTCATCGCGCAACAGCGAAAGCGGCTCCCAGAGGCCTTTCGGCCCGACAAGGCGCGTATTGAGTTTTCCTGCCGGCGCCGCCCGTCTTCTGCTGGGCGGCGTGGGCACAGAAGTCGTCCGCGCATCCAATGGCGGACGATGAGTCGCACCTCGTTCACGCCTGCGCGGTACCTACCACCACCGACAACGGTGACGGCGCACGCTGAACCGGCCCGCAATGGATCAAGCTGATCGCGACGCTTTGCAACAAATTGCATGGGACCCCGGCCCCTGTGCCGGAACAATTCGAGTCGAAGTGGACACGCCCGATCGTCTTTGGCATAGCATCGCCGAAAGGCCAGGCCCCCCGGGAAGCAAGGGGTCCCGGCCGATGACGCGGCTGTCCATACCAGACACATTCGTCCGATCAGGAGTGATCCATGCGCCGTCATTCTGCACGCCCCCAGCGCTGTGCCATGCGCCCCCTCGCCCGCGGCCTGCTGTTGGCCCTCGCGGCACTCCCCGCAACGCCTGTGCTGGCACGCAACCTGGATGGACAGTCGGCAACCGTGCGTGAGAGCACAGCCGTTGAAGCCTGGAACCTGATCAATGGCTCCTCTTTGACGGTTGACGGGGGCCGCACGGAGGGGATCACCAGCAGAGACTCGCTGGTGACGCTGCGCAATGGCCGCGTGGAAGCGCTGGCCAGTGGCGGCAGGGCAAACATCGTACTTCGAGGCACATCAACGCTGGATGTGACCAACAGCACGCTTCATGACGGGGGCGTGGAGGTCAATGATCTTTCCAATGCACGCATTACTGGAAGCACCCTGCATTCGGTCGGCGCCAATAGGAGGTTCAGCGTCGGCATCTCCCTTGCAATGTCGCCATCCGAACCCGATGCCGACAGCACGCTCATCGTCGATTCTTCGTTCGTGCGGGCCGAGGCCTCGCCAGGTGCAGTCAACCTCAGCAACGGCCACGCCGTGCGGCTTCAGCAGGGCACTGCCATTCTGCAGAACCGCACCCGCGTAGAGGGCGCAAACTCCGGCGTACTGCTGTTGGGCGGCACTTACAGCGCTCTGCTCGGCCAGCCGATTACCCTGCGCGTGGACAATGCCCAGGTTGCCTCGGACAACGGCGCGGCCATCTGGGTGGCGCCGCGCAGGCTGGTGCGCTACGACATCACCATCGCCAACGGCTCGCAGCTGTCCGGCGGTGACGGCCATCTGCTGCTGGTGCGGCCTGATGGTACGGCCTCGGGTGAGGCCGACGTCCACTTCACCGTGGACGACGCGCGCCTGGCCGGTGACATCACCTTCGATACCGATCGCGTCAGCGGAAACCTGGACGTCGTGCTGCGCAACAAGGCGCAGATTGACGGGCGCTTCAATGGCGTCACCTCGGCCGACATCGGCAGCGACAGCACCTGGCTGATGACCGGCGACAGCGTTGTCGGCGCGCTCGCCCTGGGCGCTACCGGCACGGTCGCGCTGGGTAGCGGCAGCAGCTTCAACACGCTCGATGTCGACACCTTCACCGGCAACGGCGGCACCCTGCTGTTCAACACTGTGCTGGGCGATGACACCTCGTTGACCGACAAGTTGGTGATCACTGGCGATGCCAACGGCCAGGCCAACGTACGCGTGCTCAATGCGGGCGGCGCCGGTGCCAAGACCGATCGCGGCATCGAGTTGATCGACATCGACGGCGCGTCCAATGCGCAGTTCGATCTGGTCGGCCGCGCGGTGGGTGGGCAGTACGAGTATTTCCTGGTGAAGGACGCCAACGGCAACTGGTACCTGCGTTCGGAAATGACCACCACGCCGGACCCCTGCAAGATCGACCCGACCCTGCCGGACTGCACCCCGATTAAGCCGATCGACCCGATTGATCCCATCGATCCGATCGAGCCGGTGCTGCGTCCGGAAGCCGGTGCCTACCTGGCCAATCAGTTCGCGCTGGACCAGATGCTGCGCCATCAGTATCGCGACCGCCAGGGCGGCGCTACAGCAGCGGACGGCATTCGTGGCTGGGCCCGCGTGGATGCGACCCAGAGCAAGCTGGGCGCCGTAAATGACCAGCTCGACCTGCGCGTGGACCGCTCGCGCCTGCAGCTGGGCGCCGATCTGGGCGTGTTCGACGACGGCCGTGGCCGCGTGGGCGTGATGGGCACGCTGGCGCAGTCCAGTGCCACCTCGCGTTCGCAGCTGACCGGCTACAGCGCACGCGGCAAGGTGGAAGGCGGCGCGCTGGGCGTGTATGGCAACTGGACCGCCGATGCGCTGTATGCGGATGCCAGCGTGCAACGCGGCCAGTTCCGCAACCGCGTGCAGGGCGAGGGCCTGGCGGAGGAACGCTACGACTCGGATATCTGGCAGAGCGCGGTGGAAGCCGGTTACCGCTTCGGCGTCGGCCAGATCGGCAACACCGCGCTGAGCCTGCAGCCGGAACTGCAGCTGACCTACACCGATGCCAAGACCAACGTGCATACCGAAAGCAACGGCACCGTGGTGCGTGCCGCCGGCGACAGCGGCCTGTCCGGCCGTGCCGGTCTGCGTCTGCAGGGCGACTCGCGCTCGGCAGCGGGCGCCTCGGTCAGCCCGTATCTGGCGGCCAACTGGTACCGTGACGGCGCAGGCAATGGCATCGCCTTCGACGATGAGGTGCTGAAGGCCGGCATTCCGCGCAACCGCTATGAACTGAGTGCGGGTGCGCGCGTGGAATTCCGCTCCGGGTTCAGTGCATGGGGCGGACTGGGGGTGATGCGCGGCGACCACGGCTATCGCGAAGCCACGGGCAACCTGGGCGTTGCGTACACATGGTGAGGTAGATGAAACAACGGCGCCGGAGAGATCCGGCGCCGTTTTTGTTTTGGCCCGGAAAAGCGGGTGCGTGCCGCTTTTGTAGAGTCGAGCCCATGCTCGACTGCTCTTGGCGCCAACCACGGCAAAAGCAGCCGAGCATGGGCTCGGCTCTACAGGCTTGTCGCAATCGGCACGCGCGGCCGTTGCGCCCTCGCTTTGCGAGTCTTTCGACTTTTCTCATTGGCAGCATAGGTGCTGCGTGCGAATCATGTATCGCCACCGACAACGGGTGGCACGGGCTTGCAATCCCGTTTGGCAACTATGTTGTTTGCGCTTGTCTGCCGGCGTCGCTCTTTCCTTGTTGAGCGGCGTCGGCAGGCAATCCATCTGCGCTTCTTTGGCGTGGGGGCCTCGTGCCCGCAGGTGTTTCGCAGTATTACCACCGGTATTGGGACCACGCACCGTCCGCCACCCTCGCTGACAAGCGGGGGGCTCCTTCGCCATACGTACAAGGACACCGCCATGAGCGCTTCAGACCACGCTATCCTTGTTCGCCATGCTGGGCGAGGCCGCCAACGGCCTGCCCGAGGATGTCGCAGACACCTTGGAAGGCTCCTTCAACCCACTGCAGGCCACCGCCAGCACACGCACCGCCGACAGCATCACCGTGCTGAACTGCCTGCGGCGCATCCGCGAGGTGGAAGCCTCCGACGGCCAGCCCTGGCCCTGCAGGAGCTACACGCCAGGGCAATGCATGGCACTGGCACGCATCGACCGAGCCAATGCCGGACAGACCTTCCTGCTGGAACTGCTGCACGCCATCGAACACACGCGCGTGGATGGCGATGAAGCGGAACAGGTGGCGATGGCACAGGCGAAGGGCTGTTGTTTGCTTTTCGTGCGTTGGCCGAGTACCTGGATGTGCAGCTGCGCGCGGTGTGAGGTTTCGGGGTCAGCCACGCGTGACGTGGCTCCACTGCACATGCGGTGACAGGGGGGCGTGCATGCCGTCATCGCTCAATCGTAGGCTGCGGTCACCACGATTTCGGTGGAGATGTTGCCGGCGTTGATGCCAGCATTCGACCCGATGTAGTAGCCCGCTCGCAGGGCATAGCTGGCCGTCGCACCGGTAATGGAAACCGTCTGGGTGTCGCCCTTCTTCAGGTAGTTGGTACCGGTGGTGCCCGACAGCAGTGCGATCGAAACACCCGTGGCCGGCGTGGTCGTGGCCGTGTTCTTCCAGCGCTCGGCATCACCATCGGCCTCGGTGCCGTCGAACGACAGCCGGGCGCGGGCGACGCCCACGCAACCAGCGAAGTTCAACGCACCGGCCTTCAGACTGATCGGCGTCGCGACGGGAATTTCATCGGCCTTGACCGGATCGAGGCTGATGTCACTGGCGGTCATGGTGCAGGTGCCAGGCAGCACCGTACCGCTGACGGTGAGCGTTGCGGTATCGGCCAACGCACTCGCGGGCAGCATAAGCAGCAATAGTGAAAACAGGGACTTGGGCATGTCAGGTTCCTTTTCAAAGCAGATGGATCATGGGGAGGCAGGTAGCAACGGAGTTCGGACCTGTAGGCTGGGAGGCAGCGGTGGATCGGGCAGGCAGGTGGCCTGGGTCCACGACAACCCATAGGCATCAGGTGCTTCCGGTAGCTGGTAAGCCAGCCGGCAGCGCTGCGGGCCTTCGGGGTCGACCACCAGCGCGCCTTCGGCCTGCGCACCGCGCAGCGCGATGACACTGCCCTGACCCACGGCCCCCCTGTGCTGGCCCTGTGCGTCTTCCACACGCGCCGCGAATGGCAACGGTTGGCCCAGCGCATCGGTGGCATCGATGTACAGCGTGCGTTCGCGGCGCACCTCAAAGGCCACGCGTACGATGCTGCCGGCCGTGGGCGCAACACGCTGCGAGGTCTGCAGCAGTTCCACCTCCAGCGGCAACCCGGAGGGATCCAGTTCTATCTGGTTCCAGCGGTAAGGGCTGACGTGCGGGAGCACCGCGTAGCCGTTGCCACCGATGCGCACGTCGCCGCCAGTGCCGACGCGGGCATTGGTCGCCCCCTTGGCCTTCACCAGCGCGAAGCCCTCGCCCACGGGCTGGCCCAGCTGCACACCACCGGCATGGGCCACCACGCTACCCGACAGCCCCAGCGACTGGCTATGCCGGTTGCCAGTCTGGCTGTAGCCCATATCGACAGTGCCATGCCGGCCGCGATAGCTGGCAAACGCATCGGTGCTGCTGCGGCTCGCGGTTGCACTGGTGGAAGACAGGCTGTAGCTGAGTGCCTGGCGTTCGCCAGCGGTTCCGCTCACACCCACTTGGCGCTGCATGTCGCCCGTGCCTGAACGGCTCAGCTGGCTGTTCAAGCGTGGCGCGGCAGCCCTCTGGCCTAGTGGCACGCTGAGGGTGAGCGCGTAGCGCGTGTCCAGGCGGCCGTCGGCCAACCGATAGCGCAGGGCCGACACACCATAGTTTACTGGTCCCCATGCACTCTGGAAGCCCAGCTGAACATCATTCTGGCGCTCGCTGCGATCCCAGTACGCAACATGGCCGCCGCTGAGGTACAGGTTGCTGCGCGCGCCGAGCCGCTGCGACAGGTTGAACTGGTAGCGCTGTCGTGCACGCCCTGCTCGCGCCCATGAATCGTCGCGCAGACGGGCGGTGTCAGCCAGGGTGTGGAAACCCTCGGTGCTGTAGCGGTAGGCCGCCAGACCCACATGGGTCGCACTGGCCGCAAAGTAGCGCTGGTAGTTCAGCCGGTAGCTGTTGCCACGGGCCACACCGACACCCTGCAGGCGCGCGCGCGCATGGGTGATATCCGCACCGAACGCACCGAACGCGGTGTTGATGGCCGCGCCGCCCAGCACGGCGGCGTAGCGCTCGCCCAGCTGGCTGCCGCCGAGCAGGGTCAGCCGGTTGTTGATCCCGCGCACGTAGGTGCCTTCGGCAAAGCGCAGCGGCGCGAACATGCCGTCCTGCGCGCGCAGCGCACCGACCGTGGCACTGAAGCGATGCGTGCCGGCACGCAGGGCCTGTGGCACGGCGGAGAAGTTCACGTTGAAGCGCTGGCTGCGGCCGTCGGCTTCCAGCACCGTTACTTCCAGATCGCCGCCAAAGCTGGTCGGGTACAGGTCGTCGATCTGGAACGGCCCCGGTGCCACGTTGCTTTCGTGGATCACCCCGCCGTTCTGGCGAATGGTGACCACGGCATTGCCTTCGGCGATGCCCCTGACCACTGGCGCATACCCGCGCAGCGAGTCGGGCAGCATGCGCTCGTCGGTAGCGACCCGCACACCCGTGAAGGCAACACTGTCGAACAACTCGCCACCGGTGTTGGACTGACCCAGAAACAGCTGGCTGTTCCATGCGGGAAGGTCACGCTGGGCGTGGCTGCTGATGACGTCGTGGCGGCTGCCTTCATGCGTGCTGCGGTTGAAGGTGGTGCGGTGGCGCAGGCGCCAGTCGCCCAGGTTTACCCCCGCACGCACGCCCAGATAGCTGCTATCGCGGCCAGCGCTGCGGAAATGGTTGGCGCTGTAGTCAACGAAGGCCGCGTCGATGCCACGGTCGCGTAGCTCCGGTGCCACGTAGCCACGCACCGCCGTGGCCTGTGCGGCCTGCGGCACGGTAATCGACAGCTGTAGCGTGCTGCTGTCGAAGGCGACGGTTGCACCGTCTACCAGCGCAGGCAGATCCACGCAGGCGTCGTCGGTAGGCAGTGCTTCCAGGTACGCCGGCTTCAGGCCCAGTCCCGCCACCAGACTCGCCGGCAGGCATGGGCGCGCCACCGTAGCGTCGTCGGACGCCACGAAGGTGATATCGCGTGCGGCGACGAAGCGGTCGTTCAGATGCAGGTCCACCGCGTATAGGCCCGCAGGCACCGGATGCCCCTGTGTGTAGCGCGACAGATCAATGGCCTCGCCACCGATCAGGAAGCCTTCGCTGAACTCCAGCGCAGGCGCGCCCACCGCGCGCGCGGGAAGCGCCAGCGCAACCGCCACGCTGAGCAGACCTAGCGAAGGCTTCATCGGTAGGTGGCCGTCAGCACAGCTTCGCCCTTCACCGTGCCAGGCACCAAGGCCGACGGCATGCGCAGGTAGCGCGCCGTGAACGGAATGGCCTGCACCCCCTTCAGCGAGAAGCCATGGCTCCAGGTACTGCCGAACTGCACTGGCGCGCCCGCCTGCAACAGCTGGATCTGCACGCCCTCCGCCGTGCTGCCCGTAGCCAGCGCAAGCACGCCGTTGGTGCCACCGGCAGCATTGGCGTCGGCCACGGAAAGATCGACATGGACGTTGGCGCTGGGGCAATTCATCGAAACGCCGAACGCCGACTCCCTGGCAGTGTCCCCGGCGCTGGCCAGTGCGTTGGCCGATACGTCGTCCAGCGTGTGATCGGCGGCGGACAACGTGCAGGTCAGCACCGGGACGGTCAGCTGCACCGACACGGTATGCCGCACGCGGTTGCCGGGATCGCTCTGCGACCAAACTTCGAGTGTTCCCAGGGACGTGGCAGGAATGCTCTCCATCGCGCCGCCGCGGAAGAAGGCGTAGACATTGACGACCGACGCCAGCAGCCCGGCTGTCTTCGGGACGAACTGCGACCGGGTGACTTCACCGGCGCGCAGCGGCGTACGCTCGTAGTTGTCCCCAGCCAGATCGCCGATGGTGTGGTTGAAGATCAGCAGCGGACTGCGGGGACTGGTCTGGTACGCAGGGTAGGTTCTTGCCTCGTAAACAATGTCGCGCACATACGTAAGCCCAGACGCCGGCATCTGGACCATCAATTCTTCTGTACCCAGCGTACAGTTGAATGCATCGTCGGCACGGCTTCCGCCACCGGCGAAACGCGCGTCGGGTCGGTCGATATTGGGCATGGTGAGTGCCAGGTCCAGCGTCCCATCACGGGTTCCGTTGCGCTGGCAGGCCGCCTGTACGCTGCCGGCGCAGAGCAGCAGCAACGGCAGCAGCAGGCGGTCGGTAAAAATGTGAAAGGAAGCGCGCACGGCTGCACCTGCCTGAGTTCATCAGGGCGGTGATTCTAGGCGGCGGGCATTCGCCAGAAAATACAACAAATTGCAGATATGCGCGGCATGCGGCGTTTTGCAACTTGTTGCATTTTCTGGCGAATGCCGGTGCACCATACTGCGCTTCCCAAAACGCTGATGGAGCCAATGAATGAATTACCGCCTGCTGATACTGCCCCTGCTGCTGTGCGCAGCACCGTCCGCCTTTGCCGAGAAACTGGAGGTCACCGGTGAACTGGTCACCAGTACCTGTTCCGTCAATTCAGCCGGTGGCACCATCACCGTGCCGATGGGCAAGGTCGATCTGGTCTCGGTCAACACCGATACGCGTGCAGGCCAGAAGAACTTCTCGATCCAGCTGGACTGCACCAGCTCGGGCGCCGCGCAGGACGTCAGCGTCCGCTTCGGCGGCCTGCCGCATGGCAGCACCGGCAACCTTGGCCTGACCGCCGCTTCCACCGCCCGCAACGTGGGCGTTGCCCTGTACGACGCGGCCGGCAACCACCAGAAAATCGGTGAGGACCCGGTGCAGTGGGTGACCATCGCCGCTGGTGGCAGCGGTCAGCTGGATTACAGCGCCTGGTACGCTTCCCCGGCCCAGGATGCAGAGGCGGGCATCGCCAACGCGTCCGGCGACTTCGTCGTGCTCTACAGGTAACGTCACTTTCCATGGGCGATCCACGGATGGAGCGCCCACTCTGGCATGAGGTGAACCATGTCTTTCCGCTCTCTTCGCGTTCCTGCTGTAGTAATGGCAGCAGTGCTCGCGGCCGCGCTGACACCGCCCGCGTCGGCGGCGGTCACGCTGCAGGGCACACGCATCATCCATGACGCGGGCAAGGGCCGCGATGTTACGGTGTCCGCCAACAATGTAGGCACCGAGCCCGCGCTGGTGCAGGTCTGGATCGATGCGGGTGATGGCCATGCGCGCCCCGAAGACGTACGCACGCCGTTCCGGTTGACTCCGGCCGAACCGCGCCTGCTGCAGCCGCACCAGGGCCAGGCCTACCGCATCACCTACGCGCCACGCCCGGGAGACGGCGCCCTGCCCAGCGACCGGGAGTCTGTCTTCTATTTCAACCTGCTGGACATTCCGCCAAAACCGGGTGATGCCAACACGCGCAACCTGCTGCAGTTTGCCGTGCGCACGCGGGTGAAGCTGTTCCACCGCCCGGCGGGACTGCCTGGCCAACCGCGCGATGCGGCCGGCCTGCTGCAATGGCGTGCGCACGGCGGTGCACTGCAGGTGCACAACCCGAGTGCCTACCACGTGACCGTGAGCAGCGTGACCCTGCCCGACGGGAACGCAGTGGAAGTGGACATGATCGCGCCCGGTGCACAGGCAGAGTTCCTGCTGCCGACGGGTAGCGCGTTGCCGACCGCATTGAGGTTCCAGTGGCTGGATGACCACGGCACCGCGCGCGATGCCGAAGCAAAGGTCTCCCAGTGAACGTTTAGAGCCGAGCCTGCACTCGGCTTTGCTGTTGATCTGCGAAGGCAGCCGAGCATGGGCTCGGCTCTGAAGAGATTCGCGGCGCAATTGCAACAAATTGCATGGAGTGCGGTAATTCCGACAGCGATAGTGCGCACTTCACTTCAGAGAGCGTACCGATGCACAAGATGATGATCCCGCTTACCCGCTATGCGCAGTTCAACGGGCGCGCCAGCCGCAGCGAGTACTGGTGGTTCCAGCTGTTCATCATGATCGTTTCGATTCCGCTGTACATGCTGAGCTTCTACGCCGGCTACAGCGGTTCGCAGGGCCTGGCCATGGTATCGACCGGACTGAGCGTGGTGATGTGGTTGGTGTTCGCCTTGCCGTGCATTGCGGCGACCATTCGCCGCCTGCACGATACCGATCGCTCGGGCTGGTGGTTGTTGCTGGCGTTCGTACCGTTCATCGGCCTGGTGCTGCTGGTGTTCATGCTGCTGCCGGGTACGCTGGGCGGCAACCGCTTCGGGGCATCGGCTCCGCAGGTGTGAGTTGCCCGCTCTGGTAGGTGTCGACCTTGGTCGACACGGTGTTGGCATGGATGCCTGACATATTCGTGCCAACCAAGGTCGGCATCTACCACGGCGCTGCTGTACGGATGCCTGACACATTCGTGCCAACCAAGGTTGGCACCTACCAGGTCGGTGCTGCTGTCACGCGAAGTGCTGGTAGCCGCCACCAGCGGATTCGCCATCCACCTGCACGCCCTGCCCTTCAGCAATACGACCAATACGGGTGAGCGGCACGTCCAACGATTCGGCCAGGTAGTGCAGCGCGTCGCGCTGGTCGGCGGCGGCGGTGAAGCACAGTTCGTAGTCGTCGCCACCGCGCAATGCGCAGTCGCGTGCACCGTCGCGGCCGAGCAGCTCACGCAGCGCGTGCGAGATCGGCAGCGAATCGGCATCCACATGTGCGGCCACGTTGCTGCGTGTGGCGATATGGCCCAGATCGGCCAGCAGGCCATCGGACACATCCACCGCCGCATGCGCGAAGGCACGCAGGCGCAGGCCCAGGGTCACGCGCGGCGTCGGCCGCAGCAGGCGCAGGCGCAGGCTTTCGTAGTCGGCCAGCAGCGTGGCGGTGGTTACGCTCAGTGCCCCCTGCTGCCACAGGCGCAACGCGCCGGCGGCATCGCCCAGCGTGCCGCTGACCCAGAGATCGTCACCCACCTGCGCGCGATCGCGGCGCAGGGCTTGGCCACGCCCGACCTGGCCCATCGCGGTCACCGACAGCGACAACGGACCACGCGTGGTGTCGCCGCCGATCAGCGCGATGTCGTGCTGGTCGGCCAGGGCGAAGAAGCCATCGGCAAAGGCCTCGATCCAGTCTTCAGACGCTTCCGGCAGCGACAACGCCAGCGTGCACCATGCCGGGCGCGCGCCCATCGCTGCGAGGTCCGACAGATTGACCGCCAGGGTCTTCCAGCCGATGTCGAAGGCCGGGGTTTCCACCGGGAAGTGCACACCACTGTTGAGCGTGTCGGCGGTGACCACCAGTTGCTCATTGGCACGCGGCTGCAGCAGCGCGGCGTCGTCCCCGATGCCGAGAAGGATGTCGTCGCGCTCGAGGGTGCGGGCGCGGATGCGGTCGATGAGGGCGAATTCGGCCAGGGACATGGGGCGGTCTGCTGTTATGTAGAGCCGAGCCATGCTCGGCTGCAGTTCGATCACGCGCCGCAATGCCGGACGCAACCGTGCGCTGCACGGTGAGCCGAGCATGGCTCGGCTCTACAGGAATCGGGTCAGTGACCCGATTCGACCTTGCGCCATTCCACGGCGGCACGATCCAGCACGCCGTTGACGTAGGTATGGCCATGCTCGGAACCGAAGCGCTTGGCCGATTCGATGGCTTCGTTGATCACCACGCGGTACGGCACGTCCAAGCGGTAGCGCAGCTCGTACGCCGCCAGGCGCAGCACCGCGCGTTCGATCGCGTCTACCTCTTCGATGCCACGGTCCAGGTACGGGCCGAGCGCTTCGTCGATGTCGCGGCGGTTGTCGAGCACGCCGTGCAGCAGTGCTTCGAAGTACGCCAGGTCGGCGATTTCGCGGGCCTGCTCGTGGGCGAACTGGGCGATCAGCGACTGGGCGTTGCCGCCGGAGATCTGCCAGGCGTAGATGGCCTGCACGGCACGACGGCGCGCGCGCGAGCGCAGCACCGGGTCGACGCCATCGCGGCGGACGGGCTTACCGGAGGGCTTGCCCTGGGTGTTCTTGTTCATGGCAGCTGCTCCAGAAGATTGACCATTTCCAATGCGGCGAGTGCGACTTCCTCGCCCTTGTTGCCGTGGCTGCCGCCTGCGCGGGCCTCGGCGTCTTCAACGCGTTCCACCGCCAGCACGCCGTTCAGCACCGGCACGCCGAAGTCCAGCTGCACGCGCATCAGGCCTTCGGCGCAGCGATCGGCTACGTGCTCGTAGTGGCGGGTATCGCCACGGATCACGCAGCCTAGGGTAAGGATGGCGGCGTGTTCGTGGGCGGCGGCCAGGCGCGCGGCCACCAGCGGCAGTTCCCAGGCACCCGGCACGCGGATCACGTCGATGTTGGCTTCGGTGATGCCGTTGCCGGCCAGGCTCTGGCGGGCGCCAGCGACCAGCGTGTCGGTGATGCGGGCGTTCCAGCGGCTGGCCAGGATGGCGAAGCGCGCCGATTCGGGAGTGCGAAGATCGCCTTCGAAGTGGCTCATATGCGGCTTGGGGGACTCGATAAGGGGGTAATTCTAGCGTGGATGGGCCCCGGCCGTGGCCGATGGGGGCCCGGGGCGTGCCGACCAACGGTCGGCACCCACCAGGGGAAGGGCATGGTCGGCACCAAACGTGGGTGCCGACCGTTGGTCGGCACGCCAAGCGGCTTACAGCGTCACCGTCTCCACCACTTCCAGGCCGTACCCGGCCAGGCCTATCTGTCGGCGGGGGGTGCCAAGCACGCGCAACTTGCCCAGGCCCAGGTCGGACAGGATCTGTGCGCCAGCACCATTGCGGCGCCACTGGCTCACGTCCTTGTCCTTGCCCGGTACCACCGGCGCCGGCTGCTGCCGCAGGCGGGCCAGCAGGGCCTCGCCGTCGCGCGGGGCCGACAGCACCACCATCACGCCGGCGCCTTCGGCATCGATCGCGCGCAGGGCATCGGTGGCAGCCACGCCGAAGTCATCGCGGCGCCAGTGCAGCAGGTCGGCCAGCGGGTTTTCCACCTGCACGCGCACCAGGGTCGGCGTTTCGGCATCCGGGGTGCCGCGCACCAGGGCGAAATGCACGTCGTGGGCGATGCGATCGCGGTAGGTGACCAGCTTGAACGGGCCGAACTCGGTCTCGATCTCGCGCTCGTCCACACGCTCGACGGTCTTTTCGGTGGCCAGGCGGTAGGCGATCAGGTCGGCGATGGAGCCCATCTTCAGACCGTGCTCGCGGGCGAACACTTCCAGTTCCGGGCGGCGTGCCATGCTGCCATCCGGGTTCAGGATCTCCACCAGCACGCCGGCCGGTTCCAGCCCGGCCAGCATGGCCATGTCCACGGCCGCCTCGGTGTGGCCGGCGCGGGTCAGCACGCCGCCCGGCTGGGCGATCAGCGGGAAGATATGGCCCGGCTGGTGCAGGTCCGACGGCTTGGCGTTGGGCTTCACCGCGGTGCGGATGGTGTGCGCGCGGTCATGCGCCGAGATACCGGTGGTGACACCCTCGGCGGCCTCGATGCTGACCGTGAAATTGGTCTGGAACTGCGCGGTATTGGCCTGCACCATCGGCGCCAGGCCAAGATCGGCGGCGCGGGTGCGGTTCAGCGGCAGGCACACCAGGCCGCGGCCATGGGTGACCATGAAATTGATGTCGCTGGCCTTGACCAGCTCGGCGGCCATGATCAGGTCGCCTTCGTTCTCGCGGTCTTCGTCATCGACGATGACGACCATGCGGCCCAGGCGGATGTCTTCCAGGATCTCCGGAATCGGGGCGAAATTCATGCTGCATCTCCATGCGGGTGCTGACCGTTGGCCGGCGCAGCATCTCCCAGTGGGTGCCGACCGTTGGTCGGCACGCTGATCAACCGCTCGACATATCGGGCGACCAGATCGATTTCAAGGTTGACCGCACTGCCCACGCCTGCGGCGGAGAAGGCGGTGTTGGCCACCGTGTGCGGGATCAGGGCGACTTCAAAACCTTCATCGTCCACTTCGTTGACGGTGAGGCTGACGCCGTCCACGCAGATCGAGCCCTTCTTGGCGATGTAGCGGCGCAGCGAGGCCGGAGCTGCGAAACGCCAACGCTGGGCACGCGCGTCTTCGTGGATGGACAGCACCTGGCCGAGGCCGTCGACGTGGCCGCTGACCAGATGGCCGCCGAGGCGGTCGGTCGGGCGCATGGCGCGTTCCAGGTTGATGACCGCACCCTCGCCCAGCTGGCCCAGCGTGGTCAGGCCCAGGGTCTCGGTGGAGGCATCGGCCTGGAAGCTGCTGGCGTCGAATGCGATGACGGTGAGGCAGACGCCGTTGATGGCAATGCTCTCGCCCATCTGCACGTTGTCGAACGGCAGAGTCCCGACATTGAAGGTGAAGCGGACATCGCCGCCGATGGATTCGCGTGCGGCCAGACGGCCGACGCCTTCGATGATTCCAGTAAACAAGTAACGTTCTCCGCGAAAAGTGAGCGAAAAACGCCGCAAGGCAAACAGGCGCACGCAGGGCATGAGCCCTGTGGCACCGTCTTCTTTCATCCGGACTATGACCGTCGGCTCCGGCATTGGACCGGATCTGCTGACCCCCGGCCGTGGGCCGGGGCGCTCGCGGGCTCGTGCTTGCGCACCTACCGCCGGTGGGGAATTGCACCCCGCCCTGAAGACGTTTGTGTACCGGCGAACCGGCGTGGCTAGTGTACCAGCCCGTGCTGAACGGGGTCGGATGCCACAGCTGTGACGGCCGTCGCTCGCAATTTGTAAAACTTTCATTAAAATTCTGCCCCGGACGACATGAGGTCGCCACGGGCAGCCCGCTGGGCAGGCCCGCCAAAGGACTGAAATTCATAGGAATTCCCATGCGCAAGATGCTGATCGTGGCCGCCCTGCTGGCCGCCGCCCCGCTCTCGGCTTCGGCCGACGCCCTGAGCTACACCTACGTTGAAGGCGGTTGGACGCAGGTCAAGGTTGACGACAACGCACTGGACGACCCGAAGGTCGACGGCGGCTACCTGCGTGGCTCCGTGGCCATCGCCGAACAGGTCTACGTGTTCGGTGGCTGGTCGCGCACCAGCAAGACCTATCACTACAGCGACGGTTCGCTGAAGGTTGAACTGAATCAGCCGGAGCTGGGCATCGGCTACCACATGCCGTGGACCGACCGCGTCGACTTCACCGCCGACATCGCCTGGGTGCGCCAGAACGCCGAGCTGACCGATCGTTATGACGGCTACAGCGACCGCTACAAGGACCACACCAACCTGGCCCGCGCCACCATGGGCATCCGCGGCAAGCCGTCGCGCATGACCGAAGCCTGGGCCAAGGCCGGTTACATGGACGGCGGCAACAACTACAAGGGCACCTGGGTCGGCACCATCGGTGGCCAGATCAACTTCACCAGGACCTGGGGGCTGGTGGGCGAGATCTCCGGCTACCGCGACGTCACCCAGTACTCGGCCGGCGTCCGCGCCAGCTTCTGATCCAACGATCGCTCCTCGTCGTGCGATCGAACGGGCCCCGCAAGGGGCCCGTTTTTTTTGGCCGACATGCACGACCTCGTGACCCCATCGCGCCATCGAAAGTCCACGCAGATGCGCTAGGCTTGCGCGCCTCTGGAACAGGAAAACACCGTCATGAAGACCCCCACCCGCACCCTGCTGGCCAGCATGCTGCTGTGCGCCCCGCTGATCGCCACGGCCGCCCCGGCCACGCTGTCGCCCGAACAGGCGTTCGACCTGTATGCACGCGTGCTGCTGGAAGACGACGCAACCGCCACGCGCACGCTCAACGACGCACTGAAGCCGGCGTTCGAGGGCCAGGACGCTGTGACCCCGAACCCGGGTGCGCTGGCCAAGGCATTGGCCGAACCCTGGCAGACCGTGCTGGCCAGCACCGGCGCCAAGGTAGACGCTGCAGCCACCGAAGCGCTGTATGCCAAGGCGCTGCGTGATTCGAAGTGCCGCGCCACCAAGAGCGTGATCGAAGACAACGAATACGTTGACGACCAGAAGCTGGCGCGGATCAGCTACAGCTGCCAGCTGCCCGACCTGGGCAAGGTGCGCCCGCTGTTCGCCGCCAGCCTCGCTGCCGATGCCAGCCCGGCGGTGCGCAAGCAGTTCACCGATGCCTATACCCAGGCGCTGCAGAGCGGCGCGCGCGTGCCGGTCAGCGGCACCTTCACCCTGTACCCGGCCAAGGACAACGGCTACTGGTACAGCGGTAACTTCGATGATCTGGTGGGTACCGTGACCGGCGCGCTGGCACCGTTCGAGGACTGGATGCAGGACGCGCAGGCGGCCAACGCGCCGAAGGTGACCGGCGTACCGGGCTGCGACCTGCTGCTGCAGCAGCATCGCGCCTGCGTGGCGAAGATCGCACCGGACCAGATCAGCGGCGTGGATGCCATGGCCGAGGAACTGAAGGCCAAGGCCCAGGTGCAGTCGGCCGATGAGATGACGCAGGAGTGCAAGGCACTGCGCCCGATCGCCGAGATGATGTGGACCGACGCGTGCGCGTAGGCGAGCGGTAACACCGTGCCAACGTCCGGAGATTTCCCGAATCTCCGGACGGTACTGCTTGCTGACTGTGCGGACAGAACGGCAGCGCGCTGCATTTTCGGACTTGTTGCATGGACGTGGCGCGCTGCTGCAAGGATTCTCATCCGCTGTCCGAAGCAACGTCGTTACTTTGATGCTCCCGCCCATTCTCGTCGGCCTGCTCGCCGCGCCGCTATGCACGTCTGCCACGGCATCTGGGGCGCTCTCGCTTGACAGTACATTTGAAGCATACGTGCGTGTCATCACCCAAGACGACACGCACGCCAAAGGCGCACTCAGAGCAAGCCTTCAGAGAGCAGGCCAGCACGGGTTTCCCGGCATCGCGGACCTTGTCGACCAGCTCTACATCCATCAGGGGCCTGAGGGGGAAAGCGGAGATCCCATCGTAAACGCCGTCAAAGCCAGATGGCATTCCATCCGATGCGCAGAAATCGACCGCCATGAAAGCGATGCTTCAGATCGTGTCACGATCAGCTACCGCTGCAGTCTTCCCGATGTCTCCAGCTTCTTCGAAACCTACCGTGAGCATCCCGAGCATTTCCAGACGACAGGTGGAGCTGCATTCAACCCTGCTGCGAGAGGAACGTTCGCTTCTGCACTGATCCAGGCTCCCGACGGTACGTACGAGACGAATGCCGAGTTCCTCCGTGCCGGCAAGGATGGCCCTTGGGTCAGTAACGACATGATGTTCCTCGGGCTGGAACTTCTTCAGAAACTTCTGCCGTTCCGTGCATGGAATGAACGCATCCTCGCAGAGGCCGTCACCGCCCAAACGGGCGTTGCCGCCTGTGATCTGATGCTGGACGCACACCTCAACAGCACACGGAGGCGGGTGCCGCCTCTCTCCGCGCCGTGTGAAACGTCGTTTCAGGACACGGTCCAGCAGGCGGTGGGCGCAATGATGCCGGACCAGGCTGCTGCGTACTGCCGCGCCCTTCATGAACGGCACCGCGAGAGGTGGAACACCGATGCCAGCAAAGCCGAACCGAGGCTGAGAGTCCGGTGAACTCTGCAATGTATCGATCCATCAGTTCCGTAGAAGAACACCTGCGGCAGTCCCCCATGCCTGCAACATGCTGTATCTGACCCCGGGTCAGACCCCACATCCGAGGCCGACGATGAAAATGAAGAAACTGCTGATGCTGCCCTGCGCTCTGCTCTGTGCTCTGGCCTCAACCGATCCGTCCGCCCGGACCTTGCCAGCGCTGCCAGAAGATGAGATCAGCCAGAGCATTGACGCAAGCTTCCGGCTCTATCTCTCCCTGCTGCTGGCCGCGGATCCAGTCGCGCGCCGCACCCTCGATGAACAGTGGAAGGGTACTTTCCAGCCACCAGGCTATCTTGATCGACTGCAGGAAGTGCGGGCGCGCATTGGCGATGACGAGGCCGCCGAACGCTTCTTGGTACCTGCCGGCTTTGAACCACCCGGCATCGGCCTTGCATCGCTGGACCGGTTGAGCCGCGTGGCCTGTACCGCGCTATCCACCCGCGCAGGCCCCACCGCCAATACGGCGACGTTGTCCTACCGCTGCTCTGTACCCGACTTGACCCCACTGTACGCCCGGCATAGGGAGGCAACAAAGGCAGGCTCCACGGCTGCGGCTCCCGCCGCAATGGCCGACATCTTCCGCCGCCAGATCGAGATTCTGAAGGGCTCCAGATCGCGCACCATTTCCGGTGACCTGGTATTTTCCAGGCGAGGTGAAGGTGCTTGGCTCAGTATGGATGTCGGCAGCCTGGAAGCGAAGCTGCTCGATGCATTCATTCCCTACCCCGGCTGGCAGCAGCGCATGCTGGAGGAGGAAGCCCCAAGGCTTACAGGATCCGTTGCATGCGATTGGCCGCTGCACCGGTTCCGCAACTGCGTGAGCCAGCAGTCACCCCAGCGCATCGGTCAATTGAATGCGCTGCAGACCGACATTCTGGACGCCGCGAAGGGCATGGATCCGCACGAGCTTCTGGTCTACTGCAACAATCAGGTATCGCCGTATCTTCATTTTGAGTATGGCGGGCTGACGTGCCCATGACGCAGGGCCCAGCGGATCGCCTGCGCGCCGCGTCCAGTGCAATCACCTCATCGGAGCACCCGGTCCTGCCGCGAAGCGCTCACGGCCGCAGCAGCAACCGCAGGTCATCGCCCACTTGCCGCTGGTCAACCACACGCAGGCGTCGCTGCTGGTCCATGGCATCGATGCCGAGGCCGGCCAGCAGCGGGCGGCCGTTGTCGCCCAGCAGCGTAGGCGCCTGATACAGCAGCAGTTCGTCTACCCAGTCACCGCGCAGCAAGGCACCGGCCAGCGTCGCGCCGGCTTCGGTATGCACCTCGTTGATGCCGCGTTCGGCCAGCAGTGCCAGCACCGCGCCAAGATCGAGACGGCCGTCAACACTGGGCACGCTGGCGAATTCGGCATCGGCCGCATCCGGTGCACTCACCGCTGCATCGTGCAGGTACAGCGTCGGTGCCCCGCCCTCGCGCACACGGCTGCACTCCAGTGAGCGCAGGCGCGAATCCAGCACTACGCGCAGTGGCGGCATCACCTCGGCATCAGCCAGGCGCACGGTCAGCATCGGGTCGTCGGCCAGCACGGTATCGGCGCCGGTCAGGATCGCGCCGGCGCGTGCCCGCCAGTGCTGCACGTCTTCGCGCGCGGCCGGCCCGGTGATCCACTTGGAGCTGCCATCGGCCATCGCGGTACGGCCATCGAGGCTGGCGGCCAGCTTCACCCGCAACCACGGTCGGTTGCGCTCCACACGCGACAGGAAGCCCTTGTTGAGCTCGCGTGCCTGCGCCGCCATCAGCCCTTCGGCGACCTCGATGCCGGCGTTGCGCAGCAGATCAAAGCCACCGCCATCGACCTTCGGGAACGGATCGCGCATCGCCGCGACTACGCGCGATACGCCCGCTTCGATCAGGGCCAGCGCACACGGCGGCGTACGACCGTAGTGTGCGCAGGGTTCCAGGGTGACGTAGGCGGTAGCACCACGTGCCTCGCTGCCGGCCTCGCGCAGCGCGAACACTTCGGCGTGCGGTCCACCGGCGCGCTGGTGCCAGCCCTGCCCGACCACACGTTCGCCGTGGGCGATCACGCAGCCGACCATCGGGTTGGGGCGGGTGGTGTAGGCGGCACGCTCGGCCAGACGCAGTGCGTTGGCCATGTGCAGGTGGTCGAGAACGGAGAACGGGGGGGTCATGCGGCCATGGTAGCGCCGTTGGTGTGGATCCATGCCATCAGTGCCAACCAACGGTTGGCACCCACCAGTGGATGTGCCATCGGCGCCAACCAAGGCTGGCATCTACCGGGGCGTCAGCCCTTCTTCTTCTTGGTCAGGGCGATCACGTCGCCCAGCAGCTGCAGCTGTTCGGTACTGGAGGGCAGGTCGCGTTCAAGCTTCTCGATCTCCTCGCGGAAATCGGCCACGTCCTCGAAGCTGCGGTAGACCGACGCGAAGCGCACGTAGCCGACATGGTCGAGCTTGCGCAGTTCGTTCATGACGAACTCGCCGACCTTGATCGAGGGCACTTCGCGCTCGCCGCTGATGCGCAGCTGGTGGACCACGGCGCGTACCGCCGCTTCGATCTTGTCTTCGGCCACCGCACGCTTCTGCAGCGCGCGGTCGAAGCCAGCGCGGACCTTGCGCTGGTCGAATGCTTCACGGGTGCCATCGCTCTTGACGATGGCGGGCAGTTTCAACTCCACCGTTTCCATGGTGCTGAAGCGCTCGCCACAGGCTTCGCATTCACGCCGACGACGGATCGTCGCGCCGTCTTCGGAGACGCGCGAGTCGATGACCCGGGTATCGGCATGTTGGCAGAAGGGGCAGTGCATGGAACGCCTGGCTCAGGAAAGTACCTATTGCCACGGTCATGGCAGCGTCGCAAAGGTACCTGAGAAAGGGCCCCGCAGCAAATGCTGTCTGCGCGGAAGTGCCTGCATTTCGGCCGAACTGAGCCGCCAGCGCGGTCACGGCTGCGCGTTCAACCGGGTGTCGGCGGCGCCGAGGCCGCGCGCGCCCAACGCAGCCACGCCAGATGCCCCGCCATCACCAGCAGCGGTGGGCCAAAGCCAAGGAAGGCCAGGGTCGAGATCTCCCCGTGCTTGAAGGTGAAGTACAGCGTGGCGCCAACCACGCCCAGCGCGGCCAGGGTCCCCAGCGCCAGGCCGACCCAGGCGACAACCGGCGATTGGCGCAGGCCGCTGACACCGCGCCACAGGAACAGGCCGCTCAGCCACAACCACGACAGCAGGCCGATGATCCCGGCCGACGACCACAGCAGCAGGATCCTGTACTCGTCACCGGTCAGGTACTTGCCATCCCATACGACCATCAGACCCAGCACGGCACCCGTGCCTCCGGCGGCCACCGTGGGCAGGCCCACCAACAAGCCGGCAATGGCCATCCAGCGTTTGTGCAGACGCTCATCCATGCGTTCGGTTTCCTTCCCTGGGCCGCATCATCCGCGGCGTTTGATCCACACCAGCATCGCAGCCGGCACCAGCATCGACGGGCCCAGCAGCAACAAGCCGAGGCCTTCGCCGTGCACGGCGATGCCCCACCACAGCGCCAGCCCCAGCGGCGGCAAGGCGGCGAGACCGCCCGCCAGCAGCATCCACCACCAGAGGCAGTGCACCTGCAACCCGACACGCCCCTGCATCAGAAAACCCGCGCTCAGCCACAACCAAGCCAGGCAGCCGGCAATGCCAGCCAGGCCCCACAGCGGCATCACCGTCACCGAGGCCAGCGTGCCATGGCCGAACTGGCCCAGCCCCATCAGCAGCAGCATCGTCGCCGCCGCGCCGCCCATCGCCAGGCTGGGCAGGCCGAACAGCACCGCCAGCGCGGTGTAGAGGTACTTGAGGTGGCGCTCATCCATGCGCGGTTACTCCCATACCGGCGTCGGAGCCCTTCCCGGCGGGAAGGGATCCGACCCCTGCTTCGATCAGCCGTAGACCGGATACTTGCGGCACTGCGCGCTGACGGCGTCGCGCACGCGGGCGATGACGGCGTCATCGGCCGGTGCGTCGAGCACGTCGGCGATCCAGTTGGCCAGGTCCACGCAATCCTGTTCGACGTAACCACGGGTGGTCACCGCCGGGGTGCCCAGGCGCAGGCCCGAGGTCACGAACGGCGAACGCGGGTCGTTCGGCACCGAGTTCTTGTTGACGGTGATGTGGGCCTTGCCCAGCGCGGCTTCCGCGTCCTTGCCGGACACGTCCTTGCCGATCATGTCGACCAGCATCAGGTGGTTCTGGGTGCCGCCGGAGACGATCTTGTAGCCGCGCGCGATCAGCGTATTGGCCATCGCCTGGGCGTTCTTCACCACCTGCTGCTGGTAGGCCTTGAAGCCCGGTTCCAGCGCTTCCTTGAAGGCCACGGCCTTGCCGGCGATGACGTGCATCAGCGGACCGCCCTGGATGCCCGGGAACACGATCGACTGCAGCTTCTTGACCAGGTCTTCGTCGGCGCCCTTGGCGACGATGATGCCGCCGCGCGGGCCGCGCAGGGTCTTGTGGGTGGTGGAGGTGACCACGTGCGCGTGTTCCAGTGGGCTGGGATAGACGCCAGCAGCAACCAGGCCGGCGACGTGGGCCATGTCGACGAACAGGTAGGCACCGACCTTGTCGGCGATGGCACGGAAGCGCGCCCAGTCGATCACCTGCGAGTAGGCCGAGAAGCCGGCCACGACCATCTTCGGCTTGTGCTCCAGAGCCAGGCGCTCGACTTCGTCGTAATCGATCAGGCCCTGGTCGTTCACACCGTACTGCACGGCGTTGAACAGCTTGCCCGAGGCGTTCACCTTGGCACCGTGGGTGAGGTGGCCGCCGTGGGCCAGGCTCATGCCGAGGATGGTGTCACCCGGCTGCAGCAGGGCGAAGTACACGGCCTGGTTGGCCTGCGAGCCGCTGTGCGGCTGCACGTTGGCGTAGTCGGCGCCGAACAGCTGCTTCAGGCGGTCGATCGCCAGCTGCTCGGCGATGTCCACGTATTCGCAACCACCGTAGTAGCGCTTGCCCGGATAGCCTTCGGCGTACTTGTTGGTCAGCTGGCTGCCCTGCGCTTCCATCACCGCCGGGCTGGTGTAGTTCTCGCTGGCGATCAGCTCGACGTGGTCTTCCTGGCGCTGGGTTTCAGCGGCGATGGCCTTGGCCAGTTCGGGATCGTAGGATTCGATGCGGACGTCACGCGGGAACATCGGGTACTCCAGCAGGCAGGGAAAAGGGGTACGGCTCAGCCCCCGATTGTAGCCCCGCACCGGGCCTGCCGGGGCCGAAACGGACGGGGCCGGCATCCCCGAAGGAATCCGGCCCCGTATGGTTTCGAGTGCGCTGTACCGGCGTACCGGTAGATCCACGCCATGCGTGGAGGTGGCTGCGGACTCAGCGGCTGCTGAGCACGTACTGGGCGATCACACCGGTGGCGATGGCCACCAGCAGCATGTTGCCGCGGTCATCGCGGATCCAGTGGTGGCCATACGGCGGGCGACGCAGGTGATAGCGCGGGTAGTCGTTCACCACATAGACCGGGCCACGGTAGTAGTCGCGGTAGCGATGGCCGACCTTCCAGCCGTAGCCCGGGCCATAGGCCGGGCGGTACACCACACGCGGCGGTGCCGGGCGGTAGTAGCGGTCATGGTCGCGGTGCCACTCGCGGCGGTCATGGCGGTAGTCGCGCCGGGCCTCGCGGCGGTCGCGCTCCCAGTCGCGGCGATCCTGGCGCCACTCGCGGCGATCCTCGCGCCATTCACGGCGGTCATGGCCGCGGCGATGGTCGTTGTCGGCGAAGGCCGGGGCCACGGCGCCGAGCGCCAGCACAGAGGCCACGGCGCCGGCCATTATTCGATTGATGCGCATGTCAGACCTCTGCTTGGGTGGGTGGTGAGCCCATATTGCGCACCCGATCTGAACCGTTTCCGGCTGGAAACGCTTCCCGCTACAGGACTGTGACCGGGTATTCAGGCCGCGGCCAGCCCGGCGCCCCTGCCCGGGCGCGGCCCGGAACCGGTTCCGGCTATAATTGGCGGTATTCCATTTCAGTCTGTGCCCGCTGCCGCAACGGGATGTTCCCGTGACGGATCGGGCGCAGGGCCGCGCCTACGGAGACCGCATGTCCTCGCAATACATCTACACCATGAACCGCGTGTCCAAGGTGGTCCCGCCCAAGCGGCAGATCATCAAGGACATCTCGCTGTCCTTCTTCCCGGGCGCGAAGATCGGCCTGCTGGGCCTGAACGGCGCCGGCAAGTCCACCGTGCTGAAGATCATGGCCGGCGTGGACACCGATTTCGAGGGCGAAGCCCGCCCGCAGCCGGGCATCAAGGTCGGCTACCTGGCGCAGGAACCGGAACTGGACCCGACCAAGACCGTGCGTGAAGCGGTCGAGGAAGGCGTGGGCGAAGTGCTGCAGGCCCAGGCCGCGCTGGACGCGGTGTACCTGGCCTACGCCGAGGAAGGCGCCGACTTCGACGCGCTGGCCAAGGAACAGGAGCGCCTGGAGGCGATCCTGGCCGCTGGCGACGCGCACACCCTGGAGAACCAGCTGGACGTGGCCGCCGATGCGCTGCGCCTGCCGCCGTGGGATGCCGTGGTCGGCAAGCTGTCCGGTGGTGAAAAGCGCCGCGTAGCGCTTTGCCGCCTGCTGCTGCAGAAGCCGGACATGCTGCTGCTCGACGAACCGACCAACCACCTCGACGCCGAGTCGGTGGAATGGCTGGAACAGTTCCTGGCGCGCTACACCGGCACCGTGGTGGCCGTTACCCACGATCGCTACTTCCTGGACAACGCCGCCGAGTGGATCCTGGAACTGGACCGCGGCCGCGGCATTCCGTGGAAGGGCAACTACACCGACTGGCTGACCCAGAAGGATGAGCGCCTGAAGCAGGAAGACAACCAGGAAAAGGCTCGCCAGAAGGCGATCCAGAAGGAACTGGAGTGGTCGCGCCAGAACGCCAAGGGCGGCCGCACCAAGGGCAAGGCCCGTCTGGCCCGCCTGGAAGAGCTGCAGTCGGTCGATTACCAGAAGCGCAACGAGACCAATGAAATCTTCATCCCGCCGGGCGAGCGCCTGGGCAATGCGGTGATGGAGTTCAAGAACGTCTCCAAGAAGTTCGGCGACCGCCTGCTGTTCGACAACCTGAGCTTCCTGGTGCCGGCCGGCGCCATCGTCGGCATCATCGGCCCGAACGGTGCCGGTAAGTCGACCCTGTTCAAGATGATCACCGGCCAGGAAAAGCCGGATACCGGCGAGATCGTGGTCGGCCCGACCGTGAAGCTGTCCTACGTGGACCAGAGCCGCGACGCGCTGGAAGGCAACCACAACGTCTTCCAGGAAATCGCTGGCGGCCTGGACATCCTCAACATCAACGGCATCGAGATCCAGTCGCGCGCCTACATCGGCCGCTTCAACTTCAAGGGCCAGGACCAGCAGAAGATGGTCGGTTCGCTGTCCGGTGGTGAGCGTGGCCGCCTGCACATGGCCAAGACCCTGCTGCAGGGTGGCAACGTGCTGCTGCTCGACGAACCGTCCAACGATCTGGACATCGAAACCCTGCGTGCGCTGGAAGATGCGCTGCTGGAGTTCCCGGGCAACACCTTCGTCATTTCGCATGACCGCTGGTTCCTGGATCGCATCGCGACCCACATCCTGGCGTTCGAAGGCGACTCGCACGTGGAGTTCTTCCAGGGCAACTACCGCGAGTACGAAGAAGACAAGCGCCGCCGCATGGGCGACGACGCTGCGCCGAAGCGCCTGCGCTTCAAGGCGCTGAAGTAAGGCAACAGGAAAGGCCGCGCTCGCGCGGCCTTTCTCATTTCGGTAGGTCGCCACCGTTGGTGGTGACGCTGTGAAGCGTACCGACCAACGGTCGGTACCCACGTTCTGCATTCGGGTAGGTCACGACCGTTGGTCGTGACGCATTATTGTCGCGAGATTCCCCCATGTCCCTGTTCGAACGCCTGTTCCAGCTGCAACAGCACGGCACCACCGTGCGCACCGAGCTGCTGGCCGGTGTCACCACCTTCCTGACGATGTCCTACATCGTCTTCGTCAATCCCGAGATCCTCGGCACCACCGGCATGGATGCGGGCGCGGTGTTCGTGGCCACCTGCCTGGCGGCTGCACTGGGTTCGGCGGTGATGGCGCTGGCCGCCAACTTCCCGGTCGGCATGGCGCCCGGCATGGGCCTGAACGCGTTCTTCGCCTTCACTGTGGTCGGCGCTGCCGGCCTGCCGTGGCAGCAGGCACTGGGCGCGGTGTTCATCTCCGGCCTGGTGTTCCTGGTGCTGTCGCTGACCGGTGTGCGTGCATGGCTGGTGTCGGGTATTCCTTCGTCGCTGCGCTCGGCCATCGTGGCCGGCATCGGCCTGTTCCTGGCGATCATCGCGCTGCAGAAGTCCGGCGTGATCGTCGGCAATGAAGACACGCTGGTGGCGCTGGGCCCGTTGAACACGGCGCCGCCGCTGCTGGCGCTGGCCGGCTTTCTGCTGATCGCGGTACTGGAAGCGCGCCGCATCCGTGGCGCGATCCTGATCGGCATCCTGGCGGTGACCGGCGCTGGTTGGGCATTGGGCGACGTGCAGTACCAGGGCCTGGTCTCGCTGCCGCCGAGCCTCGCGCCGACCTTCCTGCAGCTGGACCTGCCGGGCCTGCTGCACCATGACGGCGGCGCGCCGATCGCGGTGCTGCTGCAGGTGGTGCTGGTATTCGTGCTGGTGGAAGTGTTCGATGCCACCGGCACGCTGTACGGCGTGGTCGGTCGCGCCGGCCTGCTGAAACTTCCGGGCGCGCAGAAGCGCTTCGGCCGTGCGCTGCTGGCCGACAGCACGGCGATCGTGGCCGGCTCGATGCTCGGTACCAGCAGTACCACCGCGTTTGCCGAAAGCGCCTCGGGCGTGCAGGTCGGCGGCCGCACTGGCCTGACCGCACTGGTGGTATCGGCGCTGTTCCTGGCCGCGCTGCTGTTCTCGCCGCTGGCGGCGATGGTGCCCAGCTATGCCACCGCACCGGCGTTGCTGTTCGTGGCTGGCCTGATGCTGCGCGAACTGGTGGAAGTGGACTGGAGCGACCTGACCGAATCGGTGCCGGCGGCACTGTGCGCGCTGGCGATGCCGTTCACCTACTCCATCGCCAATGGCCTGGCGTTCGGCTTCATCGCCTACGCCGCGCTGAAGGCCGGTACCGGCCGCTGGCGCGAAGTGCATCCGGCGGTGTGGCTGGTGGCGGTGCTGTTCACCCTGCGCTACGCGTTGGAATAAGCGGTAGGTGATGCCGGCCAGCGGCCGGCACTACCAGAGCACGCTTCGGCCAGCGGCCGGCGCTACCGGGCGCTGGTTCACCTGCTGCGCACGGTGCTCTGGGATGATGCGGGCATGGTTCGGCCTGACCTTCCCGCGGATCCGTCTTCGCCGTTGCGCCGCCGGCTGCTGCGTGCGGCAGTGCTGGCACCGCTGGCCGCTGCGCTGACCACCCTGCCCGGCTGCTCGTTGCCGGTGCAGGTCGATGGCACCTTCCTGCAGCCGTGGCGCAGCCACCTGCAGTGGGACCTGGCCGACTGGCAACGATCCTTGAAGCTTGCACGTACGCTGGGCTGCCGGCAGCTGGTGCTGCAGTGGACCGGCATCGTCGGTGGCAGCGACGGCGACTGGTCGCTGCCGGACAGCAGCCTGCAGCAGCTGTTCACCGCCGCCAGCGGGAACGACATCCGCATCCGCGTCGGCCTGCCCTTCCAGCAGCGCTGGTGGCAGGCCATCGGCGCCGACGATGCCACGCTGCAGGCCTTCCTGGCCGACAGCCTGGTGCAGGCACGCCGCTGGTTGGCACAGGCGCCCTGGGCGCAGCAGCCGGCCTTCGGGGGCTGGTACCTGCCCTACGAGCTGGAGCAGTATCACTGGGCCGATCCGGCCCGCCAGCTGTGGCTGGCGCAGTGGTTGCACGGCCTGGTGCAGGCCGCCGGCGCACGCGGCGGTGACTGTGCGATCTCCTGTTACTTCAGCCGCCTGCAGACCAATGGCAACCTGGTCACGCTGTGGCAGGCGGTACTCGCGCACGCGGCCGTGCGGCCCATGGTGCAGGACGGCGTGGGGGTGGCCGGCGCCGGCAACGTGCAGCAGCTGCAACCGCTGCTCGATCATCTCCATGCCAACGGCATCGGTTTCGATGCGATCGTTGAACTGTTCCGCGAACTGCCCGGCGGCCCCGCCGACGGCAGCGGATTCAAGGGCGAAACGGCCGATGCCGCACGCATCCAGCGGCAGTTGGCATGGGCACGCGACAGCGGCGCACAGCACGTGCTGGTCTATGCATTGGAGCCATGGCTGACCCAGGACACACCGCAGGCCGCAGCGCTGCGGCGACGCTGGGGCCTGCCTCAGTAGTAGAGGATGGCGGTGGCGAACAGGCCCTTGGCACGCTGCGTATCACCACCGCCGATGGCGATGCGGTACTGCACGGTCAGGTCCAGGTAGGAACGCGGCGTGTTGTAGTGGTCCTCGCGGAACCAGTAGCGCACGCCCACGCCTGGCCCTGCACCAAGTGACCAGCTGCGCTGCGTATCGTTGAGCGCGAACGACTGCGCCGGGAACGGCGGATAACGGATGTCGCGCACGCGCGAGCGCTGGTCCAGCCAATCGGCGCCAACCACGACATAGGGTGTGACCACCCAGTGCGTCTGCCCGGCACCGAAACGGAAGCTGCGCCCGGCGCGCAGTTCACCGGCAGCGAACCACTGTTCGCGATGCAGGCGCCCGTTGGCGTCGCCGATCCGCCGCACCGGCGTGCCGTTGGCGTCGAGCGCGTCGAGGGTGAAGGTGGCACCGTTGTCGTCCCAGGTATATCCCCCCTGCGCATAGCCACTGACCATCCACCACTGGTTCACATCGGTGCGCAGATCGGTGCCGTGGTAATAACCGTAGGTCAGGTAGGACATCCATCCACCCGAACCGCTGGCCAAGCGGTAGCGGGCCAGCGTGCTGGCTTCCAGTGGCCGGTTCAGGGCCAGCTGCAGGCGGCACTGCACCACTGCCGATGCGGGGTAGACCTCGCCCTGGCGGGTGGCACTGCCCAGGAACTGGCGGCGCTCGATGCCGGCGCTCAAACCGGTCTGGCCAAAGGCGTAGCGCAGGCCGAACGAGGCGATGGTGGACGGCCAGCCGGTGGTCGAGCGCGAATGACTGAGGCGCTCGGCGCGAGCACGCGCATCCGGCGTTGATTCGCCGGTGCACGGATCCACCGCACGGATCGACTCGTAGGTGCCGCCCTCGTCGTACAGCGTGTTGAGCAGGCGTGCGTAGAGCTCCAGCGTGCCATGCTGGTCGTTGAAGGCCGGGGGCCGCCAGAACGCCTCCAGCGTGCTGAACACCGAATCGCCCGGCGTGCTGATCGCTGCGCCGCCGACATTGGTCGCGGCCTGGCGCGCACCCCGGAAACCGGCCGAGGCGATCACGCCCCACTCGCGTGAATAGTTGGCGATGGCATTGCGCACGTTGTAGCGCTGATGCTCATCCAGCGGCAGCTCACCGACGTCGGCGCGGTCGATGGCGCTACGCAGCAGTGACACCGCCTGTGGATGATCGCCGTTGGCTGCGCTGGCGTAGGCCTGGTCCAGCACCACGCTTTTCGGTGCCTTGCCGGTGGCCTCGGCGGCACGGAAGTCGGCCAGTGCCTGCGCAGGTTCGTGCGCCTTCTGGTTGAGGTAGCCGCGCTGCATCAGCGCCTCCGCATCGTCAGGACGCTGTGCCAGTGCCGCATCCAGGCGCTGCCGTGCTTCGTCCTGCTGTGCGCGGTTGCCCGCTGCCAGCGTGGTGGTCAGCAGGGCTTGCAGGTTCGCGTCGTCCGGTGCGAGTTGCACGGCCTGCCGTGCCTCACCGATGGCATCGGTGTAATCCTGGCGCGCGTAGGCAGCATAGGCACGCTGTGCGGCACCGCCGTCGCCCTGCAGGTCGGCCGGCATCAACTCGCAGACATTGCCTGTGTCGCCCGACTGGCAGTGCTGGAACGGCACCGGATAGGTCTGCGCGCTCATACGCGGAAGCTCGCGACTGGAGCGGATCGCCCGGCTGCGTTGCTCGATGCCCTGCTGCAGAAGCTGCCGTGTCCGTGCATCGCCTTCAGCTGGCTGTACCGCCGCCTGCAACGGTGCCAGCAGTGCAGCAGCGCGTACCCGATCACCTGCGGCCAGTGCCGCATCTACCGCCAGCAGTCGCACGTTGCGCTGCTGCGCGGTTGATCCCGGCGTGGCAAGCGCGGCGTCGAAATCTTCATTGGCCCGCAACGTGCTGCCCTGGCGCTGGCGC
The DNA here is from genome assembly GCF_032911605.1 of Stenotrophomonas mexicanensis. Taxonomy (NCBI): domain Bacteria; kingdom Pseudomonadati; phylum Pseudomonadota; class Gammaproteobacteria; order Lysobacterales; family Lysobacteraceae; genus Stenotrophomonas; species Stenotrophomonas mexicanensis. The sequence goes on along the minus strand of NZ_JAWJTG010000011.1, from coordinate 15,760 downwards.
AGGTAACCGCGCATGACTCGTGCATTGAGGTCGTTGGCATCTACCTGCAATGCCTGATCAGCACTATGCTCAGCGTCGGCCAGCTGATCGCCCTGCAGCTGCGCGGTGATCAATAGCAGCCGGTATGAAGCCACGTCGGGGGCCAGTTCCACGGCAGCGTGTGCCTGCTCAATGGCGGCGGCATCCTCGCCTGCGGACAGCGATTGATAGGCCTGCTGGGCCTGCAGCAGGGCGCGTTGGCGACCCAGTGCCACGCGCCGCGTGCGCAGCGCCTCGGCATTCGGTGCACCCAGCTGCAGCGCGGTGCCGATGGCGGCGTCGGCCTGTTCGGGCTGTTGCTGTGCCTCCAGTGCCGCCACCCACAGCAGGGCCCAAGCGCCCTGTTTCGGCTGCTGCCGGAACGCCTGCTCGGCCTTGCTGGCGGCGATGCCCATCTGCCCGGCGTCGTAGGCCGCATAGGCTTCGGTTGCCAGCATGTAGGCCTGCCGGTTGTTGCGGTCGGCCACCGTTGCGGATGCACGCGGTGCCGCTGCGCTACGCGCCGCACCTGTGGCCGTCCTGGGCGCAGCGGCGGCCAGCGCCGGCAAGGCCAGATCTTTCATCCCCGCGTCCAGCGCACGCCGCGCCTGCTGCTGCGCTTCTGCGCCACGCCCGAGCTTCTGCAACGCATAGATCTGCAGCAGGCGCAGCCGCACCACATCCGGGCGCAGCCGGATCGCTTCAGTGGACTGCTGGTACGCCGCTCGGTAGTCACCACGCTCATAGGCGGCAAACGCCTGTTCGGCGATACGGTAGGCAGCTCCAGACAATGGCAGCTGCGCATCGGCCTGGGCCTGTACCGATACACTGGCCGTGGCCAACGCGACGGCAATGACGGTGGACAGCAGCGTGGTCTTCATGCCGGCAAGGCTCCGGGAGGCGGTGACTGCAGCGCGGCCGCACGTCGACGCTGCTCCTGCATGGCCTGGGCCACGGCCTCCTCGGTGGTGATGCCCTGCTTGACCAGGTAATCGCCGATGCGGCCGTCGCGCTGCGGCATGTAGTCATCCAGTGCGATCTCGAACCGCGCGTGGTCGATCAGGCGCATCTCCACCAGCAGGTCACCCAGCAAGGGCACGTTGTCCAGGTGCCACTGCCGGTCGCCGCCGATCAGGCGCAGGCCCGCGTTGATTTCGCTTTCGCGGGCGATGCTCTGTTCAACGTGCTCGCTGCGGGTTTCCTGCTTCAGCAGTGCCAACGCCTCTTCGGGCAATGGGCTGGCCACGGCCAGCCGCAGGGTGCCTTGCTGGCGCGGTGGCAGTGGCAGCATGCGCCATTGCACGCAGGCATCGGCACTGACCGGGAACTGGCAGGCGCGCAGGTAGTCCACGTCGATGACCGCGCGTGGCAGGTCGCCCTGGAAGGCGATCGCCTCGGCCAGCGTTTCATCATCCAGCCAGCCCTGGGTGAGCAGGATGCGGCCCAACGGCTGCTGGCGGCCTGCCTGCTGCTGATCCAGCGCCTGCTGCAGGCGTTCGGGTTCCACCACCTGCCAGGTGCTCAACAGCTCACCGAGCTGCTTGCGGGTCTGCACCAGCTGCGCCGCATCCGGGAAGTCGTGCATGGTCTTGTCCCAGACCATGCGCTTGCCGAACAGCAGGTAGGCCAGGAACACCTTCCACGCGCGTGCGGTGGCCATGAAATTGATCATGTTGCCGACCACCATGCGCGGGATCGACATCAGCGCGTGTTCCCAGCCATACAGCCGGTTGACGAAGTAGAAGCGCTGCACGACCCGGGTCGCCAACGCCGCCGTGGTCAGAAGCGCCACGTTCATCTGCCAGGTACCGGCCTGGAACACGCTGGGAAACTGCATCGTCCACAGCCCGGTCATCTTCAACAGCCAGAACAGCAGCAGCTGCAGGAAGATGACGTAGGCGATGATGCTGACGAACGAGGTGATGATGCCCTTGCGGTCGCGCGCCAGCAGGTACTTGGTGGCCAGCGAGCCGCGCCAGCCCAGCGACTCCCAGCTCTGCAGGCCGATGCCCAGCACCCACCGCGCCTTCTGCCGGTACGATGCGCGGAAGTTGTCGGGGAAGTACTCGCGCACGCACAGCGCCATCTGCTGGGTGCGCTCGCGTACCGGGCCCCAGCCGAACCAGGACGGGCGACGCACGCGGAACTGCACCGGGAAGCGCGCGAAGATCGACTGCATCCCCATCGCCGCCAGCCGCGCACCGACGTCGTAGTCCTCGGTGAGGCTGTCGGTGTTGAAGGGCTGGTTGTCGGTCTGCGCGCTCAGTGCCAGCAGCGCGCGCCGCGAGAAGCAGGTGCCGACGCCCGCCGACGGCACCATGCCGGAAACACTTTCACGCACCACCAGATCCTTGGCATGCCATTCGGCGAACTCGTCCATGTAGACGCCGGCCACCAGTTCGTACCACTCGCGGTCCAGCGAGGTGACCGGCAACTGGATCATGTCCTTGCGCGGCAGCAGGTAGTTGTAGAAGCGCAGTTCCATCGGGTGCAGCACGTCCTCGCTGTCGTGCAGGATCACCCCGGCGAACTCAATGTCGTGGCGTTTCTCGTAATCGAAGATGGCCAGGATCAGCCAGTTCAGGCAGTCGGCCTTGCTGGTCGGCCCGTCATGCGGAACTTCCACGCGGCGCAGGCGCTTGTAGCGGCGGCGCATGCGCTCCACTTCGTCGATGGTCTGCTGGTCGTTGGGATAGGTGCCGACGAACACCACGTACTCGCGGTAGTCGAGCACGTTGATCATGTTCTCCACCATCTGCGCGATGACGTCGTACTCCATCCACGCCGGCACCATGATTGCCAGCGGCTGTTGCGGCCGCTGCATCAGGTCTTCCTGGGTCAACGGCTTGTAGGCATCGCGACGCTTGATGGTAAGTGCGCGCCAGCTTTCGCGCACCCAGTACCAGACATCGATGAACAGGTCATCGAGGCTGGAGATCAGGATCAGCACGGCCACCGCCGCCGCCGTGGTTTCCAGGACAGCGTAGTAGTTGGCCAGCTGGATGTTCCAGAACAGACCGTCCACGGCGGATCAGTGCCCTGTGTTGGCGGACTTGCGGCGGCGCACCTGGGTAACGCGGGCGGCCAGCAGCGCGAACACGATCACGCCGACCAGCAGCAGCAACCAGACCATGTGCCGTTCCCACTTCGATTGCGGATTGCCGTCCTGTGCGATACGCGTGCCATAGGGATCCTGGCGGTCGAATTCGCGCACGGCCTCACTGCCGTCGAGCACAGCGAGATCACCGCGCAGCAGCCGGAACGGTGCGCCGAATGACGGTACCTGTGCGCCCAGGTCGCTGTACAGCACGCCGAGCTGTCCGCCGGAGGTGCCGACCTGCACCACCGCGGCACGATCCAACCCGCTGACATCCAGCAGCGGCTGCGGCTTCCCGCCGATCAGCAGATGACCGTCCTTCAGGCCGGCCGCATCGACACCCGATGGCGCCACACCGAACGCCAGCCACGGCGCACCCGGGCTGACCGCCGCACCGGCATCGACCACCTTCAGTTCCGACGCCTCCGGCGAGGCACCCACTGCACTGGCCACCGCAATCACCTTGCGCAGCGATGCCGGTGCATCCTGCAGCCACGTGGCCGGCACGAACACCTGGTTGCCGCGCGACAGCTGACTGCTGGCGCCGACGAAATCACTGCCCAGCGACCGCTTGGCCAGGGTCAGGTGGCTGCTGGGCAGGATCGAGACCGGATAGGCGGTGGCCGGATCGTGGCAATAAGGTCGTGCCGGCTGGCGCAGGAAGCTGACGCGGATCTCGTTGCGCGCCGACAGCGCGTAGGCCGGCACCTTGGCCACCAGCCGTTGCGGCTGGCCATTGGCCGACAGCACCTTGCCGCCCAGCAGGTAATCGTTGAAATGGATCGTGGCCACCGCGCCCTGCCCGGCGGCGTTGGGCGCCGCCGAGACATCGATCACCACTTCCTCGGGCAGGCGCCCATCGGCCGACAGCGCGCCGAGGTCGAAGGTGGCACTGCGGTCCGCGCGGGTGACCACATCCATCGTACCGGCGATGTTGCCGAGCCGGCTCAACAGCACATGGTCACCGTCGAGCTTCGGCGTGCCCGCTTGGCTGACCTGCAGGCTGCGGCCCAGCGCGTAGCTGCGCCACTGTTCGGCGAACAACCCGGCGACCTTGCCTGCCGCTGCCGGGTCGACCACCAGCGTCGGACGGCCGGCAACGGCGACCACGCTGACCGAGGCGTTGGCGGCGGGCTTTTCTAGCCCGCCCATGTCCGCGCTGCGCCAGGCACTGAAGGCCGTGCCCGCATCGGCACCCGCGGCGCCGACCTGGGCAGCCAGCGCATCCAGTGCCGCGCGTACGCCGGCCCGCAGCGCATCACTGCCGATCATCACGTCAGCGGCCAAGGGCCCGCTGTCACGCAGCGACAGCAGCGCGCCAACTTCAGCCAGATCCTTGATCACATGCGCACGCTCGCCCGTCGCCAGCGCAGCGTAGGCCGGCACGCCCTGCAGGCTGGCCGGGATGCTGATGCCGGTCAGGTCGACACTGTCACCGACCTTGGGTAGCGCCACCACCTGCACCTGCTTGCCACCGCCCTGCAACGCGGTACCGACGCGCCAGGCGGCATCGTAGGCCGGCGCCTGCAGCGCCTTGCCGTCCACCAGCAGGCGCACCTGCGGTGGCAGCGCGCCCCAGGCCTTGGCCACGGTGTCCACGGCCCGGCCATCGAAGCGGTAGCTGAAACGCGAGTCCGGCGACAGCCGCAACACGTTGGCCGGCGCGCTCTGGTCGGCACATTGGTAGTCGGAGACGATCGACCACCAGCCGACGCCGACCCGCACGAAGCCGTTCTGGCGAGGTTCGCCATCAATGGCCAGCAGCTGGCTGGCGTCGCCCTGCGCATCGGTGATCGAGCGCGCGGCGATCGGATCGCCATCGACCGACCACAGGCCGGAAGTGCGCCCGGCGTGGCCGCGCACATAGCGCCCGTCCAGCTGCAGCTGCGCATCGCGGGTGGCGACGCCGGCCGGCACCGGCAGGTAGACCTCGCGCTGGCTCTCCTGCCCGCTGAGCACCAGCGGTTGGCGGAAACCGAGTTCACGCAGGGTCATCTGCCGGTTGACCGTGCTGTCGCCGCTCCATTCGGCGAATTGGCCGGCGACGCTGTCGGCGGCATGGGCACTGGCAACCACGCCCGACAGGACGAACGCGGCGGCGGATGCAAACAGGGGAGAGCGGCCGGTCTGGGTCATGGCGTCACTTCGCGTGGATGGAGGTGGGCGGCACCGCTGTTGCGGAGGCCGGGCGAGAATTCGGGAAGGGGCGTGCCACGCAGGGCGGCGACGATGCGCGCGCTGGCACGGCCATCGCCGTAGGGACTGGCGTCGGGATCGAAGCGGGTCGGATGCGGTGGTTGTGCCAGTGCCGCGTTGACCGCCTCGACAATGCGCGAGGGCCTGGTGCCGACCAGCGTCACCACTCCGGCCTCGACCGCCTCCGGGCGTTCGGTGACATCGCGCATGACCAGCACGGGCTTGGCCAGCGCAGGCGCTTCTTCCTGCACGCCACCGGAGTCGGTGAGGATGACGTCGGCGCGCTGCATCAGGCGCACGAAGCGCAGGTAGTCCTGCGGCGGCACCAGGTGCACATTGTCGAGATGGCCGAGGTGGGCGTTGACCGGGCCCTGCACGTTCGGGTTGAGATGCACCGGATACAGCACCTGCAGGTCCGGCCGCCGGGCCAGTTCGGCCAGCGCACGGCAGATGTCCTCGAAGCCCTGGCCGAAACTCTCGCGGCGATGACCGGTGACCAGCAGCAGGCGACGATCGGGGTCAAGCATGTGGAAGGGTTCGTCAGCCCGCGCACGCAGCGCCGGGTCGGCATCCAGCCGCTCTACGGTCTGCTGCAGGGCATCGATGACGGTATTGCCGGTGACCAGGATCTGCCCGCCCAGGTGTTCACCGGCCAGGTTGGCGCGCGAGCTGGGCGTGGGCGCGTACAGCTGGTGGCCGACCACATCGATCACCCGCCGGTTCATTTCCTCCGGCCACGGCCGGTTGATGTCGCCGGTGCGCAGGCCGGCCTCGACATGGCCGATCGGAATGCGGTGGTGGAACGCGGCCAGTGCGGCGGTCATCGCCGTGGTGGTATCGCCGTGCACCAGTACCCGGTCCGGGCGAACCTGCGTGTAGAGCGCGTCAAGCCGTTCGAACAGCTTGGAACACAGGCCATTGAGGGTCTGGTTGGGCACCATGACATCGAGGTCATGGTCGGCGGTGATCGCGAACAGCGACATCACCTGGTCCAGCATCGCCCGGTGCTGGCCGGTGATGCAGACCACCGATTCGATGTCCGCAGCCTCCGCCAAGGCCCTTACCAGCGGCCCCATCTTGATCGCTTCCGGTCGCGTGCCGAACACCGACAGGACCTTCATCGCAGCGCTCCGAAAGGCCGGCGCGAGGGAATGCCAGGAGCTGTAGCCACGTCTGGATCCTTTCGGCGTTCCCGTCCAACACCCGCAGGCAGGAGACGGTCACCTCATGAGGAAACTCCAAAATCGCGACGTACATCACATTCGAATGATGGTACGTGCGTCGTGGCATTGATCTTCATCGTTGGAAGATCAAGACGCAGTCAACGCCGCCCGTGGAACGGGCGACGTTGCGGTGGAACGCAGCAGTGGCGCGGCCTGCGGCCGCCTTACTCGTACTGGATGGTGAAGGTGGCCTGGCCGTTTGCGACACCTGCACCCACCGTGCCGGCCTGGGTCTGCACATAGCGGGCACGCAGCGGCAGCGCCATGACACTGGTACCCGGCACGGTGGTGCCGACGTTGACGGTCTGGCCGAAACGCACTTCGCGCTCGGTGCTGCCATCGCGCTGGACCATCTGGATGCCGATACGGGTGGCGCTGTTGGTGGCCGCACTCAGCTTCAGCACGCCGGGCATGTTCGAGCTGTCCTGGTCGGCGTCGAGGCGGATGCCGATCTTGCTCTGGTAGGCAGCAACGTTGCTGCCCTGGCAGTTCAGGCGGATCTCGAAATCGCGATCTACAGCCTTGGAACCGACACCGGTGAACGTGGTGTTGGGCACGCTGCCGAAATCGACGGCAATGTTGCGACTGCCCGCCTGCACTTCGCAGGTCGGGCTGACCACGGTGGTGCCCGAGCCCCTGAAGGTGGAGGTCAGCACCGGGCGGCTGGGGCCATCACCATCGAAGTAGTAGGTGGTGAAGCGACCGTTCGGTGCGATCACGCCCGAACCGGTCTGCGCGGCGGTCTTGATCAGCTGGATGCGGAACTGGCCACCGATCAGCGAGATCGTGGAGTTGGCCGCGAAATTGATGGTATGTGGGTAATAGGCCTGGATCGCGCCGGAGTCGCGGAACAGGCGGATGCCCACACCGGCCACGCCGGTCTCATAGACGTTGGCAAAGCCGGCCACCGGTCGCTTCTGCGGCGCGTTGACGTACTCGCCTGTCGAGTAGCCGCTATACCAGTAGTCACAGCGGGCAACGCTGTTCTGCTGGTTGATCGGCACGCTGATTTCCTTGATCACGCCACCCACCGGTGTACTGGGCAGGATCACGATCTGACCCATGTCCATCTGCACGTCCTGTGCAACGAAGCCGTTGATCTGGATGCGGCAGGCCGCACTGGCCTGCTGCGCCAGCAGCACGCCACCCAGCAGGGCCAACGCGGCCAATGCCTTGCGGCCACGGGAAGAAATCATCGGCATGCTGCCTCCAGCGGGATGAAGCCGGTCTTGGACGCGTCGGCGCCCGCCGGTACCTGGTAATCAATGGTGCAGCGCTGATCGGCACCTGCGCCCCACTCGACCTGCAACTGGCCCTGGTTCTTCTCGCTGCGCACGTACAGGCGGCCGCCCTGGCTGACCATGCCCACCGGCTGGCCCTGTTCGTCCTTGACCTGCGCACCGAACGGCATGGTGCGGCCATCGGTGTTGCGCACCTGGATCAGCAGCGCGTTGCCCTTGCGGGTATCGAAGCGCAGGTAGCTGATGGCACCGGCGAACGGGGCGATCGACTGGCTGGTGCTTTCCAGCTCGACGTCGTGGGCCATGCCCTGCGGGTCGAGGGTGACGGTGTTGAGGCGGTACGGCGACACGTACGGGACCACCGCGTAGCCGCGGCCGTCGACGCGCAGGCCCGGGGCGTTGCTGACGATCGCATCGCGTGCGCCCGGCGCTTCGACCAGCACCATGGTGTCGCCACGCTGCGGGGTGAAGGTGAAGCCACCCGGATGCACGACCACGCTGCCGTTGGCACCGACCGACGCCTGGCGGAAATCGCGCGAGTGGCTGTAGGTCGCGTTCAACGCGCTGTAGCGACTGCGGTATTCCGCACTGCCCACCGCGGTGGTGCCACCTTCGCGGGAGTCGGACAGCGCCACACCGTAGCTGAAGTTGTTGTCGATGCCGGTCGAACCGGTGATGCCAACGCGGCTGTTGTCGTAGCCACCGCGCTCGCGCACGCCGAGGTCGGCGCTGAACGACACCGGGTGCGAACCACGGCCCAGCGGCACGCTCATCGACAGCAGGTACTGGGTATCGGAACGGCCGAGCACGCCCTCTTCGGTGCGCAGCGCCGAGAAGCCGTAGTTCACCGAACGCCAGGCGTTGTTGTAGCCCACCTGATACTGCTTGGAGGTGCCGGGGCGGTCGTAGAAGTCACGCACCGAGCCGGTCACGTACAGCGCGCCGCCGCGACGGCCCAGCGGCTGGTTCAGCGTTACCTGGAACTGGCTGCGCTGACGGCCACGGGTGGTCGGATCGATGCCGCGCTTGTCCGAATCACGGCCGTACAGCGCATCCTGCAGGCTGTAGAAGCCTTCGGTCGAATAGCGGTAGGCGGCCAGGGTCAGGTTGGTCCCGGTCTCGCCGATCATGTTGCTGTAGCTCAAGCGCACGCTGGCACCGGTGTGGTTGCCGTAGTGGTCGAACGTCGTACGTGCGTGGGTGACGTCGGCGGCGAACGCGCCAACCGGCGTGGACAGGCCGACGCCGTACAGCAGCGACAGGTAGCCGTCGCTCAGTGCACTGCCGCCGTACAGCGTCAGCTGGTTGCCGATACCGCGCTGGTAGGTGCCCTGCACCAGCCACGGCTCATCGGCCAGCAGCTTGTTGCGCACCTGGCCGGCGGTCAGCGAGTAACGCGACACGCCTTCGCGCAGCATCTGCGGCACCGAACCGAACGGAACCTTGAATTCGCGGCGGCGGCCATCGGCCTCGATCACGCTCACTTCCAGGTCGCCGCCGTAGCCGGTCGGGTACAGGTCGTCGATGACGAAGCTGCCCGGCGACACGGTGGAGGAGTAGATCAGCTGCTCGTTCTGGCGCACTTCGATGCGTGCGTTGGTCTCGGCGATGCCGCGCACGACCGGCGCGTAACCGCGCAGCGAATCGGGCAGCATGCGGTCGTCGCTGGCCAGGCTGGCACCGCGGTAACCGATCGAGTCGAACAGTTCACCGGTGGTGTAGGCCTCACCGATGGTGAGCATGCCGCGCACCTGCGGGATGCCGCGCTGCGCATAGGTGGCGATGCTCTGCCAATGGCGGCCATCGCCCTCGGACCAGGTCAGGTTCGAATCGTGGCGGAACTGCCAGCCACCCAGGTTCATGCCGGCGTTGAGGCCGAGGTAGGCACTGCGGTTGCGCTGGCCACCTTCGACACGGCTGTCGCTGTCGATGGCATTGAAGCTGTAGCCGACGAAGCCGGCATTGATGCCGCGGTCCCACAGCGCCGGGTTGACGTAGCCGCGTGCCTCACGACGCAGGAACACCTGCGGGATGCTCAGGTCGTAGCGCAGGTTGCCGCTGTCATAGACACCATAGGCATTGGCCATGCGCTGCTGGACCGGCACGCAGCTGGTCTTGTCGGTCGGCACGGACGGATCCTGCTGCAGCAGCACGGCTTCGCTGTCCACGCCCATTTCTTCCAGCATCGGCAGCGGCAGGCAGGCGTCGACACGGCCCTGCGCATCGGCCTTGAACTGCAGATCGCGACGGCCCTGCCAGGCACCGTTGACGTAGACGTCGACACGGTAGTTGCCGGCCACCATCGGGTTGCCGTTGCTGAAGGCCGCCAGATCGACCTGCTTGGCCTGGCCAGACAGGAAGCTGGAGTTGAACTGGGCCGATTCCGGTGCACGCGCATTGGCCGCACCACTCTGCGCCATCAGCGCCTGTTCGCCGAGATTGGCCGGGGCAGCCAGCGCCCATCCTGGGCAGGCCACGCCAGCAACCAACAGGCAAAGCGCCTGATGGATCGACAATGTCAATCTGTTTCCGATCACACTGACATTCCTTCAATTCGCCGCACAGCGGCGGTGGCGGGATGCGCAGGCCCAAGGCCGGCGCGGCGCGTTCAGCCCCCGGTGCTGCCGAGGCGGATGGTGTGTTCCACCCGGCCGCCGTAGTCGTTGATGGTGATGAAGCGGACCTGGTCGGTGCCCGCCGGTGCGGCGAACTCCAGGCTCTGCTTCGGCGCGACCATCGCGCCCTTGTCCTCGACGGCCTTTTCACTGCTGCCGGTCACGGCATGTATTTCGGCCAGAGTGACGTGGAAGGGGCTCGGGTTTTCCACCCGCAGACGGTCGCCCGTGCGGGTCCAGCGCAGCGCTGCGGGCGCGTCGTTGGCGACGCCCTTCAGGCCCTGCGGCCGGTAGAAAAGCTTCAGGCGCGAACGGAACGCGACCTGCAGGTAATTCTGTTCGCCGCTGTCGGCGTTGTCCGGGGACGGCGGAACATCCAGCACGTTGAGCCAGAACACCGACTCACGGTCGGTCGGCAGCTGCGCGCCGGAGAAGATCAGTCGCAGCGCCTGGCTGCGGCCCGGCTCGACGCGCGCGATCGGCGGCGTCAGCACGAACGGGGCATCGCTGGTGTCGGCGGTCTGGTTGGCGTCGCCGCTGTCGATCCAGGCCTGCACCAGCGCCGGCGAATCGCCCACGTTGTCGACCTGCACGGTGACTTCGCGCGCCTGCGCCGGATAGATCACTCGCGTGCCATTGACCACCACGCCGGCCAGAGCGTTCTGGCAGAAGGGCAGCGTGAACGCTGCCAGCAGCAGCGCCCGGGGAAAGAATGCTTTCATCGGAAGTACTACGCTCGAGGTATGTGGCCAGGGGCCGCGATGCACTGGCCGGCGCGTACGCCGGCCAGTGCGGGTAAGACTACGATCAGTTGTAGATGATCGTGTACTTGACGCTGCTGGTGACGTCGCCCGGGGTGGCGGCGGCAGTGGCGTAGTACTCAGCGTAGTAGTTCAGATCGGCCGAGCCGTCGGTGCCGACGGTGACCCACTGCGAGTTGGTTTGGGCCTGGCCAGCGCCTGCAGCCTTGATCGGCAGGACCTGGTTGTTCGAACCCAGCAGCTGCAGCTGCACGTTGGTGGCAGCGTTGGCCGAAGCCTGGTTCAGCAGGCGACCGGTGTTGAAGTCAACGGTCGAACCCGGCTCGAAGTAGGTCGCGACGTTGCCGGCGCTGCACTTGGTCAGGTTGATGGCGAACGGGGTGCGACCGGCAACGTTACCGGCGGCGGCCAGGGTGTTCTTGGACACGGTCGGCAGGTTGACGGAGAAGTCCTTGCCGCCCGGGGTCGAGATGGTGCAGGTCTTGTCGGTCACCTTGCCGTTGAAGGTGATGGTGCCGTCGGCGGCGTTGGCGGCCAGCGGAGCGGCGGCCAGCATCAGAGCGGCGATGATATTGATCTTGTGCATTCGCTTTTACCTAACCCTACTGAAGAGATGAGAAGTAGAGGAGGAAGCAAGGAGCACTGCCGGGCTATCAAGACCCATCCTTGCGTCTCACCTGTGGCCGGACTCGGACATACCTTCCCCTGAATCCGTGACGCAAGTATAGGCACAACTGTGATGAAAGTCTCATTATTTTTCTGAACGCCAATTCATTGACGCCTCAAATTTGACGTGGTAGGCGGAATGAGAGCCCGGCGGGCGTGGGGGATTTGACGGCAAGGCGATCAGGTCACAAACGACCCTGCATGACGCTTCCCGTGGCGCGTTCGGCATGCGCGAAAACAGGCTTTTTTCAGGTGGAAATCGCCTTATTTGATGCGCATCACTCTTTCTTGGTGATGGCCCTAGCAGATTCGGATTTGTCCTATTAAAGACGGATCGAACCTGTCGCTAACTAGGACACACCGAACCAGAGAACGTGTCATGAGGAACTCCATTCTGCTGTGTGTGGCCCTGATGTCCGTCAGTGCGCTGGCCCAGGCCAGCAGCGGCAGCATCCGTTTCAGCGGCCGTATCGCCGAGCCGGGCTGCACGACGAACCTGTCCCAGGGTGAGCTGAGCCTGGCCGCCTGCCCGCCCTCGGCCAAGGGCTCGACGGTGGCCGTGACGGCGCTGGCCGATGGCCAGGCCGCGACGCTGCGCGACGGCAAGCGCCAGGGCCAGAAGCTGTCGGTGTCGGCCAGCGCGATGCGCGCCGGCGATATCGCCTTCTCCGAGCGTTACAGCGTGCAGGCTTCGAAGCAGCAGCCGCTGCAGGGCGCCTACCTGGTGGTGGTCGACTACCTGTAAGCCGACGTGTTTACGCCGGCGGCAGCTCGAAGACCTGGCGCAGATAGGCCAGGTAGCCCGGGTCGTCGCACATGCTCTTGCCCGGTGAATCGCTGAGCTTGGCCACCGGCTGGCCGTTGCAGCGGACCATCTTGATGACGATGTTGAGCGGCGTTGGCCCCAGATCATTGGTCAGGTGGGTGCCGACGCCGAAGGCGACCTGGCAGCGACCACGGAAGTAGTCGTACAGGCGCATCACCTTGGCGATGTCGAGCCCGTCGCTGAACACCAGCACCTTGCTGCGTGCATCCACCCGGCGCTGCTGGAAGTGGGCCAGCATGCGGTCGCCCCAGTCGAACGGATCGCCGGAGTCATGGCGGACGCCGTCGAACAGCTTGCAGAAGTACATGTCGAAGTCGCGCAGGAACGCATCCAGGCCGACCACGTCGGACAGCGCGATGCCGAGGTCGCCGCGATACTCGCGTGCCCACGATTCCAGTGCCGCCACCTGCGAATCGCGCAGGCGTGGGCCCAGCGCCTGGAATGCCTGCAGGTACTCATGGGCCATGGTGCCGTGCGGGGTCATGCCGTACAGGCGGGCGAAGTGCACGTTGCTGGTGCCGACCAGCTGCGGGCCGAGCGCATCGCGCAGCAGCGGCAGCAGACGGGCATGCCAGTCACGCGAGTAGCGGCGGCGGCTGCCGTAGTCGGCAATGCGGCACTGCTCGAACCCCGGGGTATCACGCAGCAGCGCGGCCTTGGCCTGCAGGCGGCGCTCGCCCTCGGCGAAGTCGGCGGTGGTGGTATTGCGGAACCAGACTTCGTTGATGATCGCCAGCAGCGGCACTTCGAACAGGATGGTGTGCAGCCAGGGGCCGGTGATGTCCAGTTCGATCTCGCCGGGCACGGTCTTCGACGCGCGCAGCTGGATGTACTTGCGGTCGAGGTGGAACAGGCCGAGGAAATCGGCGAAGTCCGGCTTCACGAAGCGCAGGCCACGCATGTAGTCCAGCTCCGCGTCGCTGAAACGCAGGCTGCACAGGTGGTCGATCTCTTCGTCGATCTGGTCGATGTAATGGGCCAGGTCGATGCCGGGCGTGCGGCACTTGAACCGGTACTGCACCTGGGCGCCGGGGTGCTGGTGGAGCACCGCCTGCATCATGGTGAACTTGTACAGGTCGGTGTCGAGCAGGGACTGGATGATAGGCATGGGGCGGATTATGCGCCCGGCAGGGTGAACCGGGGTGCCTGCGGCCACACTCAGCTCACGGGAAACAACATTGGTAGATCCACGCCATGCGTGGATGCTCTTGCGGCGCTACAGCGCCCTGCGCAGCAGCTTCGGCACCAGCATCAGCGCGTGCGCCCAGATCGCGCCCCACACCGCTACCCGCACCGGCAGCGAACGCTGCCTGGCCTCGAACTTCTGGAAATAGCGCCACAGGCCCTTGTGCTTGTGCCATTCAACGAAGAACGGCCGCGAGCGGCTGGAGACGCCACGAACATGGGTGACCTGCAGGTCATTGGCGATCGCCACCACTGCTCCGGCTTCGCGTGCACGCCGGCACAGGTCCAGGTCTTCGGCATGCAGACGATAGCCGGCGTCCCAACCTCCGATGCAGTCGAACAATGCACGCGGCATCATCAGCAGCGCACCGGACAGCGCCGGCACCCACTGCAGCGCCTGCTGCGGGTCACGCGGCACCGCCAGCTTCGAGCCCTTGCCCGGCGAGCGCAGCATCATCAGGAAATCCGGGTCGCGGCGGCGCACGGCTTCGTCGGCATGGCCCTGCTCGTCCACCTGCTCGACACCGAGCAGGCAGTCGCCCAGTGCTTCCGCGCGGCTGCGCAGTGCGGCCAACGTCTCCGGTTCGACCATCAGGTCCGGGTTGATGAAGGCCAGCCATGGACTGTGCGAATCGGCCACGCCCTGGTTGTTGGCGGCGGCAAAGCCGGGATTGTCCGGATTGCCGACGAAACGCACGCGCGGGTCGTGGCTGGCATGGCGCTGCACGATATCCAGCGTGCCATCCATCGAGCCATTGTCGATCACCCGGATCTCGGCCACGTCCTGCGCCTGGCGCAGACGCGAGAGGCAGGCGTCGATGGTGCTGCCGCTCTGGTAGGTGACGACGATGGCGGCAATGGCAACATTCAAGCAGGAGGCTCCGGCGCGGAAGACGAGACGAACAGGTCACCCTGTTCCTTCGGCATTATCGCCTGCCGCATGCGCTGCTGCAGGTCGGCACGCAGGCCATGCAGCGGATCGTGCATGAGGAAGTCAGCCAACCGTGGCACCCACCCCGGCCAGCGCGCGGCCAGGGCCTCGAGATCGCCATCACGGCTGACCGCCTCCCCTGCCCGGCTGACGAAGGCGGTCTCGCACAGCACGTTGCGCCATCCCAGGCCAGCCATGCGCAGGCTCAGGTCCACCAGTGCCGCGTTCCAGCCAGCGTAGCTGTCCACGTCCAGGCCGCCGGCACGCCGGCGTGCGTTGCCACGCACCAGTACCGCGTGGGTGACCGCCGAGGGCAGCTCTGGATTCAGCACCGGCAAGGTGGCGCAGGTGTGTGCCAGCAGTGCCGGATCGTCCGGTTCCGGATTGATCTCGCCCAGCCGCGGCCATGCAGCGGTTTCGCCGGCATTGCACCACGGGGTTGCGGTGGCGATGGCGGCGTCGCGGGCGAAGGCATCCTGCAGCTGCTGCAGCCAGCCCGGCGCGGGCACGCTGTCCGGCGCCAGCACCGCCACGTCCATGCCCTCGCAGGCGCGCAGCATCTCATCCAGATGGGCGACCTCGCCCAACGGCCGCGCGCGGCGGGTGTATTCGGCCTGCAGTGGCGTATGCGCCAACCAATGCTCCACCACCGCCTGCGCACGCGGGCCGGTCTGCGCGTCATCGGCCAGCCAGACCGCGGTTCCCGGCGCGGTGCCGGCATCCAGCGCGGCCAGGCAGCGGTCGAGCGCGGCATCGTCCACGCACAGCGGCAACAACACGATCGCCCCCATCCCGCCTCCGTGGTTGTCGGTAGCCACAGCCTAGCACTGGGAGGGTATCGGCCGGGTTGCACCCGGCACCTGCAGAGGCCAGAGCCAGAGCCAGAGCCGAAGCAACAGCCGGAGCAAAAGCTGGGTTCCTGGGGGATGGCGGGGTGGGTCCGGTTGCGGGGGACGCTGCAAGTACGTCCATGTAAGCTCGGTCGCCGCTTGCTCGTGTGC